>JACOSF010000130.1 GCA_016179005.1 Acidobacteriota bacterium
CCGTTCTTTTTCTTGTACTCCGCCAGCTTCCCTTGCAAGACCGCGATGGCCGTTCGGTGAAAAATTAAATCCTCCGTCACCTTCACCAGCACCCGTTCGCGCAACAGCATCAGTAGAATTTTTTGAGACCGCTTCCCATCCACCGCCAGTTTTGACAGCACTTCCTTCACCGGCGGCACGGTAAGCCCTGCTCGCGCGAACGCCTGTTCGATCTGCTCCTTCGCCCGCGCCTCTTCTTGTGTCAACTCAATTTCACGTCCCGCGCGCTTCACCAAGTCGCCTGCCTGCGCCAACTCTCCTGCCGCCACCAACCCCTCGAGTGCCGCCCGAAACACCGCGGTTTCCTCCGCCCTTCGCGCCACTCGCTCTCGCAGCTCTTCCTTGGAAATCCCGGGCGCCAGAGGATTCGCGGCTTCGCTCTTGCCTTCAATTCCTCCGCCGTCACCACCACATTCCCGCTTTCCGGTGTTCCGCTGAGCACACGTACTGTCCCTACATTCTCTAGTTTCCGCGCTGTTTCCTGTACTTCTTGCGAAAGCCATCCCGTCCGCGCCACAATCTGCCGTTGCGTCAGCCCCGCTGGCTCGCCCGCGCACAGGGCCGCCAGAATTTCTTCGCGATTGCCGCGCTCCATCGCGCCGAGCAGCGCGGCAAGCCTCGGGTCTTTTCTTCCCTGCCGTGTTGCCCGGTTGTTCAACACTTCGCCGCCGCCGATTGTCACCACCGGCGAAAACTGCCGGATGATGAATCGATCTCCCGGCAACAGCAGCGTTGCTGCGGGTAATTGCAGTTGTGCGTAGCACGACTCCCCCGGCTTAAGTTGCGCACGGTGCAGCAACACCGCCTCGGCCACGCATTCCGCTGTGCCCTGATGAAAATGTACTCGCGCATGGCTCTTCAGCGGACGCGCCGACGCGAGCAGGGTCAGCCGTGCATCCACCCGCTGCGTTTCCTCGAAGACTCCCGGCGCCGCCAGCGTCATCCCCCGCTTGAAATCATCCAGTTCCACGCCCGCCAGGTTCAGCGCCGTTCGCTGTCCCGCCGCCGCGCGCTCCGCAGTCTTTCCGCCGGACTGCACTCCGCGCACGCGCACGCGCTTCCGCGACGGAAACAGCTCCACCTCGTCCTCCGGTCTCACCGACCCGGATACCAGCGTCCCGGTCACCACCGCTCCGAATCCCTTCATCGCGAACACGCGGTCAATCGGCAGACGGAAATGCCTCCCCGCATCCTTCGGCGGCACATCCTGTGATACCCGCAGCAGTTCCTTCTTTAGCTCTTCGAGCCCCGCTCCTGTCCGCGCGCTGGCCGCCACAATCGGCGCACTCTCCAGGAACGAGCCGCGCAGGAATTCTTCGGCCTCCAGCCGCACCAACTCCACGGAGTCTTTGTCCGCCAGGTCGCACTTGGTGATCACCGTCAGCCCGCGTGGGATTTCCAGCAGGCGGCAGATATCGAAATGCTCCCGCGTCTGCGGCTTGATTCCTTCATCCGCCGCAATCACCAGCAGCACCAGGTCGAATCCGCCTGCGCCCGCGAGCATATTTTTCACGAAGCGCTCGTGCCCCGGCACATCCACAAACCCCAGCCGCGCGTCTCCCAAATCGAGAAAGGCGAACCCCAGGTCAATGGTGATCCCGCGCCGCTTTTCTTCTTCCAGGCGGTCCGGATGCGTACCCGTCAGCGCCTCCACCAGCGCCGACTTGCCGTGATCAATGTGCCCGGCAGTTCCGACGATTACGTTTTTCATTGCGCAAGGATGCTATCGAAGCGCGGTGGGAGCGTCAAACCCTCTACGCCAGCGCTGCCGACATTTCTTCGAGGATTTTCTTCGCCGCTGCCCGTGGGTCCTTCGCCGCCGTGATTGGCCGTCCCACCACCAGGTAATCGGCCCCGGCGCGGATTGCATCTCCTGGCGTGGCAACTCGTGATTGGTCGTCCTTCACGGAGGCCGGTGGCCGGATCCCCGGCACAACCGTAAGGAATTTCCCCCCGCAGGCGCGTCGGATTTCGGCCACCTCCAGCGGCGACGCGACCACCCCGTCCAGCCCCGCCTGCTTTGCCAGCCGGGCAAGGTGCAATGCGCGCTTGAGTGGCGGGCCCAGGATTCCAACTTTCGACAGGGCGTTTTCGTCCATGCTCGTCAGCAGTGTTACTCCCAGCACTTCCGGCCGGTTTTTCCTGCCCGCCACGGCCTGCGCTGCGGCCCTCATCATTTCCCTCCCACCGAGCGCATGGACGTTCACCAGCCGGACCCCAGGCAACTCCGCCGCCGCACGTACGGCACCGGCAACTGTATTGGGTATGTCGTGGAATTTCAGGTCGAGGAAAATACCTGTACCAAGCCTGGCTAGTTTCTCCACCGCTCGCGGACCTTCCGCGGTGAACAACTGCTTCCCAATCTTGAACATCCCGGCCAGCCCGGCCAGGCGGCTGGCCATTTGAAAAGCGGGCGCCAGCCGGTCAAAGTCCAGCGCAACGATCAGTCTTTCGTGTGCGTTTCGCGCCACTGCTTTTTGGGCACCTCAAGCAGCTCAATCCGCAGCCGGGCCAACCCTTGTTCCGCAAACCCCAGCGAACGGGCCACTTCGTAGGATACATCAATTTCCCGGCCTTCAATCACGGGACCTCGGTCATTAATCCGCACCATCCTGCTTTTCCCCGTCCTGGGGTTCACCAGCCGGACCAGGGACCCCAGCGGCAGCGTCGGGTGGGCCGCTGTGGGGGCATACATGTCGTAAATCTCCCCATTAGCCGTCAAACGTCCGTGGAACTTCTCCCCATACCAGCTCGATAGCCCCTCCCAGACCCGAATTGGCCTGTCGGGCTGCAAAGGAAGAACCACCGCC
>JACOSF010000118.1 GCA_016179005.1 Acidobacteriota bacterium
CAACTGGCCGCCTGGGGCGAAAACTGGCACCGCAACCACCACCACAATGCCACTTCCGCGCGCTTCGGCCTGCGCTGGTGGCAGGTGGACATGGGCTGGTACTTCATCTGCACGCTCGAGGCGATGGGCCTGGCGCGCAACGTTCTTCGGCCGAAACTTCGATAGGGACCATGGGCAGGCGAGAGTGCCTGCCCCCGCAGTATTTGCTGCTATCAGTCCCGCGCGGAAAGAAACTCCTGTAACAACGTGTGGAAATGATGGACGCCATTCTCGCGCTTGACTGAATAGCGTCCGCGGCCCGTACCTTCTTGAACTGCTCTTCGTTCCCTTATGCGAATGGGGTCAACTACGGATGGAGATCCCAAAGGTTTTCACGTCTCATCCGTTTCCAAACGCGGAGGGCCGGCTAGCAACTGGTGCGCCCGCAAACTGGGCGTGGAGTCAAATCCCTCTGCCGCAAGACTCTCTTTGCTAAGGGGCACACCGCCCTCCACGGGCCACAGCAGACTTTGCTTCTCCCCGGAAGCAGACGGGGGGGACAATTGTGCCAGGTCAGGCGTCCGGTCAGCGCGCGACAACAACTTGGAGTAGGGCCCGAGCATCCGCTCGTATTCTCTGTCGTAAAACTGCGGCAGAGCCTGCGACCGCCCTTCGTGGAAGGCCCGGAAGCCGGAATCCGAGCGCAGCATCCCTAGAAGCCGCCGATAGGGCCGGATTTCTTCACGGCGGCTCATTGTCCTGGCCCAGTGAATCACCTTCACCTTCCACGACGTGGCGCTGCGCATGCGTTGTTTCAACATGGACGGACTGGAGGAGTGCGAAAGCAGATCGATCAGCCTCTCATAGTAGGTCACGGGATCGTAGTTTCGCAGGAGGATCACCAGATAAGGTGCATAGTAGAAACCGAAAGGCATGGTCTTGAGAATGCGGTCGTTGGCAATGTATTCGTCGTGCAGCGGTGTGCCCCCAAAGGGAACCGGGATGTTGACAGCGGGCCACACAAACGGAGCGCGGCTCATGAACTCGCGCGTCAGCGCGACCGGGTCATCTCCCTGGTCCGTGTCCAACCCAAAGATTAAGTTACCTTGCAGGTAAGGCACGTGCTCATGGAGCAACTGAAAGTTTTCCACCATCTGGCGGACCTTGGCCTCCCCGGTCGTTCGGATATGGGCTGATTTGTTGGAGTAATCTGTCCAGGACTCGATTCCCGGAGCCACGGCGAGGCAGTTGGTTTCCCTCAACCTGTTCACTCGCGTCCCGCGCACAATGCTCAATGAGCTTTCCATGATGTAGGGCGGGCGCGAAGCAGGCGGAATGCTTTCCAACACATCGAGCACCTGGTTGAACTTCACGGCGAAATTGGGGTCGTGGAAGGCTATGAGGGTGCCGGGAAGTTTGCGGGCCAAGTACCGCAGGTCGGCGGCGAGGCGATCCAGGGGAAGCAGGCGGTAGGGGTTCTTCCAGTCCACGCAGAAGTTGCACTGATAGGGGCAGCCCATACTTGCCAGCATGGGGACAGTGGTCATGAAAACTCGCTGCCGGCCCCAGAAGAAGGCGGATGCGCGGATCTCGGGCCAGCGCTCTTCGACCGTGGGCAGGTCGTCGAACGCTTTGCGGCTGGTGATGACGGAACCGGGGTCGTAGTGCCCGGCGAGAATATCTGCGATGAGTTCCTTGTCACACTCTTTCACGACCCAGTCGAAGAAGCGCAGACAGTCCACCGGAAACGACTTGGCGTGCGGTCCCCCGATGATGGTGCGAGTACCGCGGCTGCGAAAGAGTTTCGCCAACGCGTAGGCGAGGGGACTCGCTTGCGTATAGCAAGCGATGAATACGAAGTCCAGGTCGCTGGGGAGAAGGCGGCCTGGGTCGCCAATGCCGTAGTAGGTGGCATAGAACGTCTCATGGCCAAGCTGGCGGCACCAGACCGAGATAGCCTGCGGCGTGACGCTGGCATACTGTTTCGTGAGAATGAGGTGGTAGGCGGTCTCGTAGGGGTGTCGCGAGGGCAGGGCCCAACAAATATCGAGAACGGCAACTCGCATCCGTAGCGTGGACGAATCCGCGGGTCACTCCGCAAGCCTGAGAGTCAGATTCGCGCAACGAATCGTTCAGTCTTTTCGCCTGGCCTGAGGAAGAACCCCGTCAGCCCAGCCTACTCCTTTACTGCTGGTGTTCTTACGGCAAGAAACCGCCCCAATATCTACTGGAAAGCATGCGAACGAGAAAATTGCGTCCATTCTCCTTTTACCAGAATCCTTGGCTTTTTCTCGCGTCCACAGGTATGCATGTGGGATGGAACACAGTACCCCCCACGCTGACGGAACGCAAGAAATCCTTTCCTATAACTTGGTGATCAGGGCACTTATCGGCTCCCACGGCGTACCTGTCGGATCACAGGGCTCCTTCTGGATGGGCGCCATCCGCCTGGTCTATTCGCTGCACATGCAGTGCTTCGTCAACAGCCTGACGCACCTGGGCAAGAACGCTGACGGCGACACCAGCCAGAACGTCTGGTGGCTCGGCCCGCTGCAACTGGCCGCCTGGGGCGAAAACTGGCACCGCAACCACCACCACAATGCCACTTCCGCGCGCTTCGGCCTGCGCTGGTGGCAGGTGGACATGGGCTGG
>JACOSF010000131.1 GCA_016179005.1 Acidobacteriota bacterium
GTCGCGTCCCGCCAAGGAAACCAAGGCGGCCCCGGCGGCGCCGAAGGTGGGCAAAGGGCCGGCGCAGGCCGGTAGGCTGGCGCTGGGCTACACGCTGTTCCTGGACGCAGCGGAAGGACCGCGGCGCGTCAAGCCGGAGCGAGTTTTTCACAGCGGCGACCGGCTGCGACTGCTCGTCGAGCTGAACCGGGATGGCTTCCTGTACGTTTTGCACCAGGAAGAAGACGGGACCTCGGCGCTGCTGTACCCTGATGCGCGTATCGAAGACGGCGAAAACCGCGTAGCGGCGCATGGGTTGTGCGAAGTGCCCGCCGGAGCCTGGTTTGTGTTCGACGAACAACCGGGCGACGAAAGGCTAACCCTGGTGGCCTCGGAAAAACCCCTGGAGAATATCCCGCGGGGGAAGCAACTGGCCGGGCGCCCGGGATTCAAGCTCACGCCAGCGGAAGTGGCGCGGCTGATGGCCGGGGCGCAAAAGGCCGAAAGCAGCAGCGCGGCGGACGAGGGCCGGCCCATGAGCAAGGCCGAAGGGCACCGCGGGCTGACGTTGAGCGCAGCGGATCCAGGGCCCTCGCGGGTGTTGATGAAAACAAGCGCACAGGCGGGCTGGATTGCCGTCCAACTTGTGCTGGCACACAAATAATCCTCATGGCCCAACCCTCCGGCACGGAACGCGAACAGCGCCAGGCTCAGACCATCCTCTTCACGGACATCGTGGGAAGCAGCCAGTACTTCGCCGAGCGAGGCGATACCGCAGGGCTGAAAATGCTGGCGCGGCATAACCAGCTTCTCTTCCCCATCGTCACGGCCGCGGGCGGGCGGGTGGTGAAAACCATCGGAGACTCGATCTTTGCGACGTTCGGGAATCCCGGGCAAGCCGTGCGCGCGGCCTGGGCCATGCAGCGGAAACTGGAAGAGGCCAATCAGGCGGCCGGCGAAGGAGAAGCGATCCGCATACGGATCGGCGTCCATTACGGGTTGGTGACGGTGCAGAAGGGCGACGTCTTCGGCGATGCCGTGAACATGGCGGAGCGGGTGAAATCGAAGGCCGGGGGCGGGCAGATCACGCTCTCGCGGGTGGTGCGCGACTTGTTGCGCGCCGATCCGCGGATCGGCGTGCGCTCGCTGGGCATGGTGGAATTGAAAGGGTCGCCGGAACCGGTGGAGCTGTTCGAATTGCAGGCGGCTCCCGGAGTGGAAGCGGAAAAAGCGACGAGGCGGAAGCTGTTCGCAATGGCGGCCGCGGTGCTGGTGCTGCTCGCAGGTGCCGGGGCGGCGCTGATGTGGCGCTCCCAGCAACCCGAGCGGGAGACGGCTCAGAACAGGGCGGTACCGGCCGCGCAGGTGGAAGAGACGAAGGCATTGGCGGAAGTCAGCCTGCGGCACATGCCGTCGCTTGGAGAAACAAAAGACGTGGCACCGGAAGGGGCGACGTTTGCTTCCAAGGACCGGTTCCAGATTGTGTACCGCCCTCGCGAGCCACATTATCTATATGCGGCTATTTACGACGTCAACGCGCGCCAATTCCTGCTGGTGTTTCCGCAGGCGGAAACCATTCAACCTTTGCAGACCGGCGAGACATTTCTGCTGCCTTCGGAAACGAGGCAGATCACACTCGACGAGCAGCCCAAGCAGGAAACGATCCTGCTGATTGTGGCCCGCCATCGAGTGGAGGCGCTGGAGCAGACGGTCCATTCCAGCAACGGTTCTTCAGAGAAACTTCTTGAAGCGCTGCAGCGCGCGAAAGAAGAAGCGGCGGCGCAGGGGCGCTGGTCAGCGGGACGAGGCGCGGCGATGAACCTCGAAGCGCGGCTGGGCGAGCGTCCGGCCTGGATTGAACTCAAGATCCAGCACCGCTAACAGTTCTCCCGTGTGCATAGGACGAAACCCGGAAATTCTAGTACGTTGCCTGGGGCAAGCGGCTCCACTAGAATAGGCGGTCGCGCAGGAAACTGTGTCAACCAACGAAACAACCCGGCCGCGCAAGCAGTGGCGCCCGCGCATCTTCTACGTGGTGCTGGTGGCGCTGCTGCTGATCAGTGTTCTGCCGATCTTTGTCTATCACCGCAGGGTGTTGAGCATCAGCCAGCAGAAACTCGCCGATACGGAACGCTTGCAGCAGACCGAAGTGACCCGCTCGCTGGTGGAGACCATCCAGCTTTACCAATCCAGCCTGCACCAGCAACTGACCGGGCAGCGGCAGATCCTGGCGCTTGCGGGACTAATCGGGAACATTGACGACGAAAAAAACAAGGGCCAGGTGACCACGCTGCTGGAAAGCCTGGTGAGCAACAATCCCAACATCCTGTACGTCACCGCGGTGGGCCAGACCGTGAAGGGCTGGGGCGCAGGCGACGCCCGAGTGATGGAAGACGACTTTTTGAAGAAGGCGATGCAGCGCGCGTTTTTCACAGCGCAGCAGCGCGCCGAGTTCCACAGCGACCCGCTGGCGTACGGCCCGGACAGCCGGCCGGCGTTCATCATGGCGCTGCCGCTGATGTCGGGAACGGACTTCAAGGGAATGCTGGCGGCGGTGATCTCGCTGGACCGCATCCTGGATTGGCTGAACGAAAAGAGCGTGCGCGGACGCGAAGTGTACGTGGTGGACCGCAATGGGAAGATCGTGGCGCATCCGAAGACGCGGGAGTACGTGCCGGGCCAGGATGTCAGCAAAACGGTGCCGCTGGTGGCGCGGCTGATGTCGCTGGAAGAAAAGCAGCGGGCCACGGAGACCGCGCCGTTTTTCAGAACGGGAAACGGCAAGAGCGAGGAAATGATCGGCACGTACAGCACGCTGCCGCAACTGAACTGGGCGGTGATCGCAGAGCGCAGCCTGGACGATGCGCGGAAAGACGCCGGCGTAGAGGAGCTGACCCGGCAGGCCATCGGCGTGGCGGTGGTGGTGGCGGTGCTGGCGCTGTTCATCGGCTCGTGGTCCGCGTTCGGAATCAGCCGGCCGATCCGCGGGCTGGCGGAGTCCACACAGGCCATTAGCCGCGGCGATTTCAAACAGCGGGCGAAGGTGGGGGGCGCCGCGGAAATCAGCGAACTGGCGGAAACGTTCAACAAGATGGCGGGGGACATCGAAGAGTTCATCGCGCAGCTCAAGCAGGCCGCGGAAGAGAACCGCGAATTGTTTTTGGGCTCCATCCGCATGCTCGCGGCGGCGATTGACGAAAAAGACCCGTACACGCAGGGCCATTCCGGGCGCGTGGCCAAGTATTCGACGATCATCGGGGAGGAGATGAACCTCTCTGCAACGGATCTGGACAATTTGCGCATCTCGGCGCTGCTGCACGATGTGGGTAAGATCGGCGTGGACGACCGGGTGCTGAAAAAGCCGGGCACGCTCACACCGGAAGAATTCGATCTCATGAAGCAGCATCCGGCGAAGGGCGCGAAGATCATGAGGCCGGTGGCGCAACTGCGGGAAATGCTGCCGGGGATTGAATTGCACCACGAACACATGGACGGGCGCGGGTATCCGTACGGGTTGAAGGGCGACCAGATCCCCATGATGGCGCGGATCATCGCAGTGGCCGACACCCTGGACGCCATGACCACGAACCGGCCGTATCAGGCGGCGCGGGAACTGGGATTCGCGATGGAGCAGATCCGCACACTGGGCACGACGAAGTTCGACCCGGTGGTGGTCAGGGCGCTGGACGCGGTGGTAGGGTCAGGGAAACTGCGGCTGAGCGCGGCGCTGGTGGAAGTTTAGGGAAGTCAGAAGTCAGAAAACCGAATCAAACCTTCCGTTTCGGACTTCGATTGAAAGTCCTCCGGCGCAGAATTTGCCGCCAGCCACTTGATTCCGAATAGCGTTCGGAGATCGCGCGGAAACTTCTGCTAAGATGAAACCTGCAAGAGCGGAGAGACAACCAGGAACATGATTACACTATTCGGGCCGCCCGAGCCGACGCTGATCGAGCGGCTGAAAGAATCCGTCAGCAAGACGCGCTCGCAACTGGCCGAGACAGTGGAAACACTGCTCGCCGTGGAGCGGCAGATTGA
>JACOSF010000132.1 GCA_016179005.1 Acidobacteriota bacterium
AATTTCCGGCGTGCGCTTCACGGTGATCGGCACGATGGAGCGCAAGTTTCAGGACAGCAATTATTTCACCAGCGATGACGAGTCCTGCTGGATCCCGTACTCCACCGCCGGCGATATTTGGAATACGCGCAACGCCAGCGTGATGGTGTTCGTGCCGGTGGCTCCGCGATTTGAGAAGCAGGCCATGCAGCAGTTCCGCGCGGCGCTGGCCAAGCGCCAGCGCTTTGCGCCTACGGATACGCGCGCCATTCAGATGTTCGGCCGCGAAGAGTTTCGCCCCATTATTGACGGGATCACCATCGGCCTACAGGCGCTGCTGCTGTTTATCGGCGCGCTCACGCTGGGCATCGGCGGCGTGGGCGTGATGAACATCATGCTGGTGACGGTGGACGAGCGCATCAGGGAGATCGGCCTGCGCCGGGCGCTCGGCGCGCGCCGCAAGCACATCCGTCTGCACTTCCTGATGGAAGGGTTGGTGATCACGCTGATGGGCGGGGCCATCGGCCTGCTGATCTCGCTGGTCATCGCCAACGCCATCGGCACGCTGGCCTTCCTCGGGCCGGCCTATGAAGACACCTCCGGCAAGGTGGATATTCACCTGAATATTTCCTGGGCCACCGTGGCGCTTTCCGTGGGCGTGCTCACGATCGTGGGCCTGCTCAGCGGCTGGGTGCCGGCGGTGCGCGCGGCGCGGCTGAACCCGGTGGAAGCGCTGCGCTACGAATAGCGGAACATTCTCCCGCTTCCATCCGTATCTGCTTGCGACAGGGGAAAGCCCTGCCGCAATAACCCTTCATTTTAATTTGCGCGACGTCCTGCGGCAGACGTTTCAGACGCTGTGGGCGCACCAGCTTGCAAGTGGGGGGCAGCGCGCCGCCGCTGAACCGCAGCGTTGGGTGGCTTCCTGTATCTGTGTGGGAGGAGAAACCGAATGAAGAAGGTCTTGGTCATCATCGGCGCATGCATCATCGCGGCGCTACTGTTGTTCCTGGGCAGCGCGTTCTTCCTGGCTCAACGGGCCGACTACGGTTGGGATCCGGCAATCGCGACACCCGGCTTCATTGACTTGCACCCGCGTGTGCTGATCGACGAGGGGCATCACAACTCCTCGACCGCGGGGATCACTGGCCGATACTGGCCGTTTGCTCGACTGCTCCGGGCTGACGGATACACCGTTGAACGGGGAGAAGAAGCGTTCACCCCCGGATACCTCGACGGTGTGCAGGTGCTGGTGATTGCCCTCCGAGATAGAGGTGATCCGATCGTGGGTCGAGCAAGGCGGCTCCCTGCTCCTCATAGCGGATCACGCGCCGTTTGGGGAGGCAGCGGCGAATTTGGGGTCTGCGCTCGGCGTCACGATGCACAAGGGCTTCGTAGAGGTTCCGGATGAGTTGTCGGATCCGCTGCTCTTCTCGAGGGTCAATGGTCGCCTCGGCGATCACCCCATCGTCAATGGGGACCAGACAGGGACCGCCGTCAGATGCGTGATGACCTACACTGGACAGTCGCTCGACGGGCCGGCCGCGGCGACCGTGTTGCTCCGCCTGCCGGGCACTGCCGTCGAAGGCGTGCCGGAGGGAGACAGCCTGGTGGAGCGTCCCGCCGGCCAAGCTCAGGGTCTCGCCTTTGAGTTGGGAAAGGGGCGCGTCGTCGTCCTCGGCGAGGGGGCCATGGTGACCGCTCAAGTAAACCGCCGGGTGCCGTATGGGATGAACACCCCGGACAATGACAACCGCCAGTTCGTCCTCAACGCCATGCACTGGCTGTCGCGGAAACTGTAAATCGGGACGTTCGCTGATGGCAGGGAGCGCCAGAGCCCCACGGGTTCCGCCCAACAATGGCATGCAGCGGACGGCAGTGCGCGCTGCGCGGCTGGACCCGGTGGAAGCGCTGCGCTACGAATAGCGGAACACTCTCCTTCCTAATTCCGTATCAATTAGCGACAGGGGAAAGCCCTGTAGCGATGGCCCTTCATTTCTATTTGCGCGACGTCCTGCGGCAGACGTTTCAGACGTTGTGGGCGCACAAGCTGCGCTCGTTCCTCACCATGTTCGGCATCACGTGGGGCGTGATGTCGCTGCTGCTGCTCGGCGCAGTGGGGCAAGGATTCCGCATCGGCCAGCGCCAGCGGCTGGCCAATCTCGGGCAAGACCTGATTTTCATTTTCGGCGGCCGCATCTCCGTGGGCGCGGCGGCCGGACAGTCTGAACGCTGGGTGCAGCTCACCGAAGAAGATTGCCGGCTGGCGGCAACGCAACTCTTCGCGGTCCGAGCGTGCACGCCCATCATCAACCGCGGCAACGTCCGCGCGGAGACGCCGGCCAATAACGTTGCCTTCGAAGTCTTCGGCATCATGCCCAACTACCAGGGCATGCGCTACACGCCGCTGGGGCGCGGACGCCTCATCAATAGCGAGGACCAATCGCAGGGCCGGCGCGTGGTCGTGCTCGGCGAAGAGGTGCGCAAGCAGCTTTTCCCGAGCGGCAATGTCGTCGGCCAGCAGGTGCGCCTCAACCAGATTCCGTTCGATGTGGTCGGCCAGCTTGCGATGATCGGCAAGGAAGGGAATTCCGGCACGAATGCGCGGTTGTTCATTCCGCTGGAGACGATGCGGCGCTATTTTCCGCACCGGGCCGCGGGGACCTATCCCGACGCCATCTCGTTCATGATGGCGCAGCCGGTGAACGCAGACTTGCACAAAGCGGCAGTGACGCAAATCCGCGAGATGCTGGGGCGCCGGAAAGGTTTTGCGCTGGACGACCCGTCGGCGCTGGATTACTGGGACACCATCGAGAATTACCGCCTGGTGAACCGGATCTTTGAATCCATGGACCTGTTTCTGGGCAGCGTGGGCATCGTGACGCTCATGCTGGGGGCCATCGGCGTGATGAACATCATGCTCGTGGCGGTGAGCGAGCGCACCCATGAAATCGGCGTGCGCAAGGCGCTGGGCGCAACGCATCGCGACATCCTGCTGCAGTTTCTTCTCGAAGGGCTGACGCTGGCCGGCTTCAGCGGAGGCCTGGGGCTGGCTTTCGGATTCGGAATTACGCAGGCCCTGCAAGGGCTGGAGTTTCCGGAAGGTTTTCGGCCGCCGACGGTGACGTGGAGTCTGGGCTTGCTGGCGGTAGCGGTGCTCACGGTTGTTGCGCTGGGCGCCACGATGATTCCGGCACGCCGCGCCGCGCTGCTGCCGCCGGCGGAGGCCGTGCGCTATGAAGTGTGATTCGCCAGAGGGGAGTGGCTGACAAGCCATGGACGTGTTGAAGGGAATTTTCGCGGAAGCTTGGCAATCGCTGCGCTTCCACGCGCGGCGCACGGTGCTGACCATGCTGGGCATTGCCTGGGGCATCGCCACCGTGGTCATGCTGCTGGCCTACGGCAGCGGGTTCGACACCTCCGTCCGCTCGGCGTTCGAATCGTTCGGCACCAACCTGATCTTGGTTTTTCCCGGTCGCACGTCGCAGCAGAGCGGCGGCGAGAAGGCCGGCAAGATCATCCGGCTGCAACACGAAGACGTGGAGTTCCTGCAATCCAGCATCCCGCAAATCAAAGAAGTGACCCCGGAACTCAGCGGCGATTACCGCATCGGCTACGGCGCGCGCTTTCAGGAATTCGAAGTGAACGGCGTCTATCCTGTCTATGGGCGCATGCGGAAGATGGGCATCGCGCAGGGCCGCTGGATCACCGCGAGTGACGAAGCGGAGCACGCCCGCGTGGCGGTGATCGGGTACGAAGTGCGCAAACGCCTTTTCTCCGAACGCCCGGCGGTGGGCGAGGAGATCCGCGTCGGCGGCATCAGTTTTACCGTGGTGGGCGTGACCGCCAAGAAAATTCAGGATAACGACTCGCCGGACAATCGCATCGTTTTCATTCCCTTCAGCACCATGGGCCTGCTGCGCAACACGCGCTACATCAGCTCGATGGTGGTGGTGGCGGAAAGTCCGGAGCTGCACGAACAGGTGGTGCAGCAGATCCGCGCGCGGCTGGGCGAGCGGCTGGGCTTCAAGGCCACCGACAAACGCGCGCTGGGCGTCTGGGACATCATGGAGACGATGGAGGAGATCCACATCATCACCGGGTCACTGAAGGTGCTGCTGGCGTTCATCGGAGCGTTGACGCTGGCCATCGGCGGCGTGGGCGTGATGAACATCATGCTCGTGTCGGTGATGCAGCGCACGCGGGAGATCGGCACGCAGAAATCGCTCGGCGCGCGAAGGTGGCACATCATGGGACAGTTTTTGGCGGAAGCGCTACTGATCACGTTCGTGGGAGGCGTGCTGGGGATGCTGCTGGCCTTTGCGGTGTCCGCTGCCCTGCCTTCGCTGCCGCTGTGGAGTGCGATCTACGGCGACGAGTACACCGAGCACGACATCATCATGGGCGTGTCCTGGGCGACGATGTTGACTTCTACGGCCATCCTAACGATTGTCGGCCTGATTAGCGGGCTGGTGCCTGCGATTCGCGCGTCGCGGCTGGATCCGGTCGAGGCCTTACGTTACGAGTAAGTTTCAGGGAATGGGTTTTGAACCTGCCACCTACAACCTAAAACCTACAACCTGTTATTGAGCGGCGAGGCGTTTCAGGTAGGCGATCATCTCCGGGCTGTCCCACACCTGCGGGCCGATGATTTTGCGCGCAATTTTGCCGTCGCGGTCGATGATGTAGGTTTCCGGAAACATGAAGCTGCCGTAGCTGGCGGAGATATTTTTGGCGGGGTCGCGGTAGTTAGGGAAAGCGATCTGCCGATCCTGAAGGAACTTCTGATATTTCGCTTCATCGTCGTCCACGCTGATGCCCAGCACCATGCCTCCGCTGGAAATAATCTGCTGATGCAAGCGGCTGAGCGCGGGCATCTCCTCGACGCACGGCGGGCACCACGTGGCCCAGAAGTTGAGCACGAC
>JACOSF010000133.1 GCA_016179005.1 Acidobacteriota bacterium
CAGCGCGAAACATGTGAAAGCTCGAAGCACTCCTCGCATGCGCCTCACTGTAGCAACTTGGAGCAATGGGTAGCAAGCCGCGTTGGTTGCTGGCAGGAAATGTCTGGTAGAATTTTGCCGTGCGTCGCGTCATCGTTCTCGCATTCCTGCTGTTCGTCCTTATTCTGCCCGCGCAGGCGGATACGATTGTCCTCAAGAGCGGCCGCCGCATCTCTGCCACCAACGTCGTCGAAGAGGGCGACCGCATCTACTTCGAAACGTCCTCCGGCCGCCTGAGCTTCCCGAAATCCGCGGTCGAACGCATCGAGCGCGGCGGCGAATCCGTGTGGGGCGCGGGCGGCTCCTCCGACGACTCCAAGAAAGTGGACCTGGCCGCCGCGGCACCGTCGGCCAGCCCGGTCATCGGCAACGAGGAAGTCGCACGGGCCACGGTGAAGGGCGGATCGCTCGACCGCAATTACATCGCGAAACTCGAGAGTGAAGCGCAGGGCCACTCGGCGCTGGCGGTGGCCAAAGTCGTCGCCGCACTCCACGCCGCGGCGCAGTTCGAGCTGAAAGATGGCGACGTGGACGCGGCTATCGGCCACTACCGCCGCGCTCTGGACTTCGCGCCCCAGCACGTCGGCGCGCTGCTCAGCATTGCCCACTTGTATCTGCGCAAGAGCGAGTTCACCAACTCGCTTGCCTACCTGGAGCGCGCCAACCAGGCCGCACCGGACAATGCCGACGTGGCCCGCCTGACGGGCTGGGCCTACTACGGCATGAACAAGATCGAACAGGCCGTGCGCGAATTCCGGCGTGCCTTCAAGCTGCGCCCCGACGAGACCACGCAGCAAGCGCTGCTCAAGGCGGAGCGCGACCTGGAGACCGAAGAAAAGTTCAAGAAGAACGAGTCCGCCCACTTCAAGCTGAGTTATGACGGCGAAGCCGAACCGGGTCTGGCGCGCGAGGTGCTGAAGCGCCTCGAAGACCACTTCGCGGTCATCGAATCCGAGCTCAACTTCTCACCGACGGATCCCATCGGCGTGATCCTGTACACGGCGCAGGCCTTTCGCAACGTCAGCCGCGCGCCGGGATGGGCCGGGGCGCTCAACGATGGGCGCATCCGCGTGCCCGTGCAGGGGCTCTCCAGCATGACGCCGGAACTCTCCGCGACACTCAAGCACGAGCTCACCCATTCCTTCGTCTTCCAGAAGACGCGCGGGCAATGCCCGGTCTGGTTGAACGAGGGCGTGGCCCAGTTTATGGAAGGCGCCCGCAGTGGTGAGTACGCTGCCGACCTGATTCAACTTGACGAGGAGAAGAAGGGCGTATCGCTAGCCACGCTGGAAGGGTCGTGGATGGGACTTTCCGGCAGCGGTGCGATGTATGCCTACGTCTGGTCGCTCGCCGCCGTCGAGTACCTGGTGCGGTCGCACGGCATGGGCGACATCGTGCGCTTGCTCGATCGCCTCGCCACCGAATCTTCCACTGAAGCGGCGCTGCGCAGCGTCCTGCACACCACCTACCCCGAACTCGACGCCGAGACGATCAAATACCTGAAGAAAACCTATGCGCGGTGAGTAGTAGGGGCAAATAGACTCGCGAAGTCTCGGGACACCCCTACAAAAACACTTACAGGCTCGCCAGCAAACCTGCAATCAACGCCATGCGTGCGGGGATCGCGCGAAGAACAATGTTCTCGTGCTGCGCGTGTGCGCCTTCACCGACGCCGCCCAGCCCGTCGAGCGTGGGCACGCCCAGCGCCGCTGTGAAGTTGCCGTCGGAGCCGCCGCCCACGAACGATTCACCCAGCTCCATGCCCATTTCGTCCGCGAGGATTTGCGCGTGGCGGAAAAGCGCTGCGCAGTTCTTGCGTTCCATCGGGGGACGGTTAATCCCGCCGCGGATTTCGAGCTTGGCTCCGCGGAGAATCGGTTTGAGCGCGTGCAATCTCTTTTCCAGTGCGCGCGCCTCAGCCATCGTCGTGGCGCGCAGGTCCACCAGCGCCCGCGCCCGGTCAGCAATGACGTTGCTCCGGCTGCCGCCCTCCATCACGTTCACGCTCACCGTCGTGCCGCGCTCTGGATTATTCAGCCGCATCATTCTTTCGATTTGCAGAGCTAATTCGTGCACCGCGTTGATTCCGTCTTCCGGGTTAAGCCCGGCGTGCGCCGCGCGGCCGGTGACGATGATCTCCGCTTCGCCCACGCCCTTGCGTGCGGTTTTCACTTTGCCGCCGAGTCCGGTTGCGGGCTCGAGCACCAGCACCGCGTCGCTTCGCCGCGCCTCGCGCTCGATGAATTTCCGCGAGCTTTCGCTGCCGATTTCTTCGTCTGTCGTCCACAGGCAGACGACGCGCTTCTTCGCCGCAATGCGCAGCTCGCGCAGAATCTGCACGGCGAACAGCGCGATGGCCAGACCCGCCTTCATGTCGAAGACGCCCGGGCCGCGCGCGCGACCGGCTGCCACCCGCCACGGCATGCGCTTGAGCGTGCCGAAGTCGTACACAGTGTCGATGTGTCCCAGAAGAAGGATTTGCCCTTGCGGCCGGGCGGGGCCGAGACGTGTTTCCACGAGCAAATGATCGCCGCGGTGCTTTTGCCGCAGGAATTCCACGCGCGCGCCGCGGCGGCGCCATTCGGCGGCCAGCAGGCGCCCGCAACGGTCCACGGCAGCTTTGTCATTGCTGGGGGATTCCGTGCGCACCAGGTGCTCAAGAACGCGCAGGAGTTCCGGTTGGCGGCGTCGCGCGAGGCGCAGAAGCTCTTTCATGGTTCGACCTCGCTCACCATAAATGGGAGGCATGGCGTCGCCCATGCTAACAACCGCACGCGGCCGGAGCAACCGCGTTTCCGTGGGAGCGGGATTCGCTTATACTTGTAAGCTTCGGGAGTCTCGAAAGTGCGCGTCAACGCGGCTGACTGTGGCTCCCAAAGCTTCGCCACAAGAAGGAGGACGATGATCCTCGACATCAACGGCATCCAGAAGATTTTGCCCCACCGCCCGCCCTTCCTGCTGGTGGATGCAATCGTGGAAATGGAGCGGATGAAGTCCATCGTGGGTATCAAGAATGTGACCATCAACGAGGATTTCTTCCGCGGGCATTTCCCCGGCAAGCCCATCATGCCCGGCGTGCTCATTGTCGAGGCCATGGCGCAAACCGGAGGTCTGCTGCTGCTCCAGGAAGTGGACGACCGCGAGAAAAAACTTCTCTACTTCGTGGCCATTGACGACGCGCGCTTCCGACGCCCGGTGGTCCCCGGCGACCAGATGCGCATTGAGGTCAGCGTGCTCACCTGGCGCAGCACGTTCTGCAAGCTGGCCGGAAAAGTCACCGTGGAAGGCGACGTGGCCGCCGAAGCCACGCTGATGTGCAAGATGGTGGACCGCGAATCATGAGCGAGATTGACGCCCGCGCCGTTGTTGCCCCTTCGGCCCGCCTGGGCCGGGACGTCCGCATCGGCCCGTTCGCCGTGGTCGGCGACGAAGTCGAACTGGGCGACGCCTGCGTGCTGCATCCGCACGCCGCTGTGCGCGGTCCGGCGCGCCTGGGCAAGGCCAACGTGGTGCATCCGTTCTGCTCGGTGGGCGGCGATCCGCAGGACCTCACCTACCGGGGCGAGCGCACCGAACTGATGGTGGGCGACGAAAACGTGTTTCACGAGTTCGTCACCGTGAACCGCGGCACGGCCAAGGGCGGCGGCGTGACGCGCATCGGCAGCCACAATTTATTCATGGCCTACGCGCACGTGGCGCACGATTGCGTGATCGGCGACTACACCGTCTTCACCAACGGCGCCACGCTGGCCGGGCACGTCACGGTGGAGGATTGGGCGGTGATCGGCGCGTTCAGCGCGGTGCATCAGTTTTGCCGCGTCGGAAAGTATTCCTACATCGCGGCGAACACGGTGATCACGCAGGACGTCGCGCCGTTTTCCAAAGTGGTGGCGCCGCGCGAAACGAAATGCTACGGCGTGAACAGCGTGGGGCTCGAGCGCCGCGGGTTTTCCAAAGAGCGCATCAAGGCCATCGAGCAGGCCTTCCGCCTGTTGCTGCGCTCCAAGCTGAACACCTCGCAGGCCATCGAGAAGATGAAGGAGACGCTGAACGGTTCGGTGGACGTGGAAGAACTGATCCGGTTTATCGAGACGGCAGAGAGAGGGCTGACGAAGTGAGGAAGCAGGGACGACCCGCAGGCCGTCAGGCTAGATGTTGAAATGACATCTTTCAATTCGCAAAACACGGAGCAGTGGGCGCTCATCGCCGGAAACGGAAAATTTCCGTTCCTCGTGTTGGAGGGCGCGCGCAGCCAGGGAATTCAGATGGTGGTGATTGCCATCAAGGAAGAGGCGTTTCCGGAGCTGGAGCGCGTGGCGCCGGGCCTGCATTGGGTGAGCCTCGGCGACCTCGGCGGCACAATTGACCTACTGAAGAAGGAGCGCGTCTCCCGCGCGGTGATGGCCGGACAGGTGAAGCACAACAAGATTTTCAGTTCCATCAAGCCGGACTGGAAAATGGCCAAGCTGCTGATGTCTCTGGCGACGAAGAACACCGACTCACTGATTGGCGCGGTGGCCAAGGTACTGGAAGAGGAAGGCGTGCAACTGGTGGACTCGACGGCGTTCTTGAAGCCGCTGCTGCCCGCTCCGGGAGTGCTCACGCGTCGCGCGCCGGACGCCGGCGAAGCTGCGGATATCGCGTACGGCCGCGAAATCGCCCGGCAGATTGCCGGGCTCGACCTCGGGCAGACGGTGGTGATCCGCGACCGCGCCTGCGTGGCTATCGAAGCCATGGAAGGCACCGACGAAACCGTCGAACGCGCCGCGCGACTCGCCGGTGGGCAGCGGCTCGTCGTCGTGAAAGTGAGCAAGCCGAAGCAGGACATGCGCTTCGATGTGCCCGTGGTGGGCTTGCCCACCATGGAAGTGATGAAGCGCGGCCATGCTACGGCGCTGGCGATTGACGCCGGCCGCACCTTGCTGATGGACCGTGAGCCCATGCTGGAAGCGGCCAACGCCGCGGGCATCGCCATTCAAGCGTTTGAGCCGTAGGGGCGAACCTAGGTGTTCGCCCTTTAGTGCGGTGCAGAAATGGGCGCACACGCAGATGCGCCCCTACATACTGGGACAATGACACACAAGAAAATTCGCGTGGCGGTGATCGGCGTGGGCGACTTCGGACGCAACCACGTCCGTGTCTATCGCGAGCTCGAGGAAGCCCAGCTCGTCGGCGTGGTGGATAGCAACGCCGACCGCGCCCGCGCCATCGCCGCGGACTTCAACACTGAAGTGCTGCCGGGTGTCGAGGCGCTCGCCGGCCGCGTGGATGCCGTCAGCCTCGCGGTACCCACTATCGAGCACGCGAGCCTCGGCTGCCGCCTGCTGGAGCAGGGCATTGACGTGCTGGTGGAGAAACCGATGGCGTCATCGGTGGCGGAAGCGGACCAACTTATTTCCGCGGCAGAAAAGCACAAGCGCGTCTTGCAAGTCGGGCACCTCGAGCGCTTCAACCCGGCCATCGTTGCCGTGCAGCCGCTGGTAACGCGTCCGCTGTTTTTTGAAGTCCACCGGCTGGGTGTGTTTTCCGCGCGCAGCCTTGATGTGGACGTGGTGTACGACGTGATGATTCATGATCTCGACATTTTGCTCGCCCTCGTGGAGGGCCCGGTGAAAGAAGTGAAGTCCGTGGGCATTCCTATTTTGACGGAGCGCGTGGACATCGCGCATGCCCGCATCGAATTCGAAGCCGGCGCGGTGGCCAACATCACC
>JACOSF010000153.1 GCA_016179005.1 Acidobacteriota bacterium
GACGTACGGCGGGCTTGCCGGGCGCGACCTCGACGCCATCGCCGTGGGGCTCAACGAAGCGCTCGAAGAGGATTACCTGAATTACCGCATCGTTTCCACCGCTTATCTCGGCAACCACATTTCGAAGGAAGGTGTGCCGATCGTGCAGCCGCCCGGCGGGCACGCCATCTATCTCGACGCGCGCGCGTTTCTGCCGCATATCCCGCCTGGAGAATTTCCGGGCGTAGCTCTGGCGTGCGCGCTGTACATAGAAGGCGGCATCCGCTCGGTGGAGATCGGCACTCTGATGTTCGGCGAGCACGCGGCCATGGACCTGGTGCGGCTGGCCATTCCCCGCCGCGTGTACACGCAGAGCCACATTGACTACGTCATCGAAGTGATCCTGGAAGTGTGGCAGCAGCGCGCGCAGATCCGCGGGCTTGCGCTGACCCACGAAGCCCCGTTCCTGCGGCACTTCACGGCGCGGTTCAAGCCAGCGAAAGTAGAAGAGGTGAAGGAAGTATAGGAAGTAGAGGAAAAACAGAACCGGCCAAAGAATGTGCGCGTCCGTTTCCTCCACCTCCTCTATCTCATTTAGTTTCTCCATCCCGTCGTCTTCTTTGTTAGAATCCCAAGCAATGCCGAGTACAAGTTTCGTCCCCTTGCGGCAACTGGGGGCTGAGAAGTCCCCGGAGGCGCCGGCGTTGCCGCCTGCGCTGAAGAAGCTGCACATCTATTTGATCAAACCCTCGCAATATGATGGTGACGGGTATGTGGTGCGCCACTGGCGCGGCGTGCTGCCGAGCAACACGCTGGCGTGCCTAGCGGGCCTCACCGAGGACGTAATCCGCAAAAAGTCGCTGGGGGCGTCGCTGCGCATCAAGCTCCACCTGCTGGATGAAAGCGTGGACCGCGTGCCGGTGGAACGCATCTGCCGCTCGCAGCGCGGCGCGCGCACCATGACCATCGTCAGCCTGGTCGGCGTCCAGACCAGCCAGTTTCCACGCGCCGCGGACCTGGCCATGCAGTTCCGCCAGGCCGGCCTGACGGTGATGATCGGCGGCTTCCACGTAAGCGGTTACCTGGCGATGATCGGAAAAATCCCGCCGGAGATTCAGCGTCTGCTGGACGCGGGCGTCACCATCGTCAAGGGCGAGGTCGAGGAGACGTGGAGCCAACTCCTGCGCGACGCGGTCACCGGCCGCCTGAAGCCTGTTTACGATTTCATCGACGACAAGCCCGACCTCTACGAAAAGCCGCTGCCGGTGATCCGCAAGGAGTACCTGCGCAAGTTCGTAGCTTCCAACTTTGGCACGCTGGACTGCGGGCGCGGCTGCCCCTTCGAGTGCAGCTTCTGCACAATTATCAATGTGCAGGGTCGCAAGATGCGCTTCCGCTCTCCGGAGCGCATCGCCGAGTCGGTGCGCCACAACTACCATGAGCACGGCATCAGCTTCTATTTCATTACCGACGACAATTTCGCGCGCAACCGCAGCTGGGAAGCCATCTTCGACGTGTTCATCCGCCTGCGCGAGGAAGAGCAGATTCCCGTTCAATTCATGATGCAGGTGGACGTGCTCTCTTGGAAGATCGAAAACTTTGTCGAAAAGGCGAGGCGCGCGGGCTGTACCAACGTCTTCATCGGCATGGAGAGCGTCAACGCAGAAAACCTGAAGGCCGCCGGCAAGCGGCAGAACCACGTCGAGGAGTACCGGCAACTCATCGAGGCCTATCGCGGCGCGGAGATTTCCACGCACGTGGGCTACATCGTCGGCTTCCCCGCGGACACGGCTGATTCGCTGCGTCGCGACATCGAGCACTTGATTCACGAAGTGCAGCCTGACCACGCCTCCTTCTTCATCCTGATGCCGCTGCCCGGCTCCCAGGACCACCTGGAAATGTTCCGCCGCGGCGAATGGATGCACCCCGACTTCAACCTTTACGACTCGACCCACGAGGTGACCCGCCACCCCAATTTGAAGGACGGCGCGCTGCCCCGCGCCTACCGCGAAGCCTGGCGCTCTTTCTACAGCTTCGAAAACATGAAGGCCGTGCTGCGTCGCGCCCCGGCTCGCCTTTACTGGAACCATCTCCTTCGGTTCATGTGGTACAAGAATTCCGTGATGACGGAAGACCGTCACCCCATGCTCAGCGGCTTCTTCCGCCTGAAGGGTCGCACGCACCGCCGCCCCGGTTTTCCGCGGGTTTCGCGCTGGGAATACATGCGCACGCGGGTGCGGGAGGTGCGCGAGTATTTCGCCGGGGCGCTGCGTATCCTTCTGGAGATGGAAGAGCTCTGGCTGCAGACGCGGCGTCCGAGCGAGGCCGAACAGCGCATCGTCGAGGAAGTCAACCGTATTCGCGAGTCCGCCCGCGGGAAGTTGCGGCTCGCCGACCTGCAACTCGCGCACATGCGCGCCAAGATGCATTTCCCGGCGGTACGCGTGCCTTCCAAGCTCCATTTACTCTGGGCGCGCTGGTATCCGCTGCTGGCCCCGGGCAAGGTTTACACGCGCGCCGACCTCGACAATTTCTGGCTAACCACCAAGCAGCGCTGGCACGAGCGCCAGTGGCTGCGCATCCCGCCACACCTCGTCGCGTTCAACATGTTTCGCGACGCCCAGCTCCAGCTGATGTTTTTCATGCACCTGGTGCGACCGCACTGATTCACCGGGTTCTCTATCTCATTTACTTCCCCTGCTTCCCTGTTACAATTCCGCGCGATGAGCACGCCCGCCTTCAAGCCCCCGCGCTACATCGCCGTGGAAGGGCCCATCCGCGTGGGCAAGAGCACGCTGGCGAAAGTCCTCGCCGACCGGCTGCACGCCCGCCGCGTCTTTGACTGCGAGGACAACCCCTTCCTCTCCGATTTCTACCAGGAAAAGGACGGCGCGGCCTTCCGCGCGCAGATGTATTTTCTGTTCGAGCGGCAGCGGCGGCTGCGCGAAGCCAATCCGGCGGAGATTCCCAGCGCGGTGGTCAGCGATTTTCTCTTCGAGAAAGACAAGATCTTCGCCTACGTCAACTTGGACGACACTGAACTGAAGCTGTACGAGCAGTACTTCGAGATGTTTGCCACCGGCTTGGCCGCGCCGGATCTGGTGATCTACCTTCAGGCCAAGCCCGAAGTTCTTCGCCAGCGCATCGCCCGCAAGGCCGACCCGGCCGAGGAACTCATCTCGCTGGAGTACCTCGAAGAAGTGAGCCGCGCCTACGAGCACTTCTTCTTCCGCTATTCGGCGTCGGACCTGCTCGTGGTGAACACCTCGGAGATTGATTTCGTGGAGCGCAACGAGGACTTACAGGAACTGCTGCGCCGCTTGCAGCAACCGGTCAAGGGCACGCAGTATTTCCTGCCCCTCGGTCCGAGTTAGCGCGCTGCGGCATGCACCAGTGCAACTCAGGCACTATTGAACATTTGGAAATAATTTGTTGACCCGTTCCCGGAACTGAGTTAAAAACTGGCGACTCGGTATCCTGCGGTTCCACGATGCAAGGAGGAAAATGGACCAGGAGCGAAAGCCTGTCATTCTTGTTGTGGACGATGAACTCTCCCTCCGGTATTTGTATCGCGATACACTCCTTCTTCATGGGTATGAAGTCCTTCTCGCCACTACCAAGGAAGAAGCCATCCAGGTAATCTCCACGCAGGAAGTGGACGGAATTGTTTGCGACATCCAGCTTCCAGGCAACGGCGTGAAGATGTACGAGTACTTGCTGATGAAACACCCGGAGTTGCGCGGGCGCTTCATCTTCGTTACGGGCAGCGTGGAAAAGAAGGAATTTGTCGAGCGCACGCACAATGCAACGCCTTGCCTGCTGAAGCCGTTTCCCATGAGGCAGCTCCTTGAAGTCATGAAGACCGCCCTGGCAGGCTGAGCTCCACCCGCGGCTACCCGGTTCGGGCGTGCTTTGCTCGTCCCTGGCCCCTGTCCCCTGATCCCTTCTTGAATGCTTGCGCCACCCTCGCCTGTGCGTCTATGCTTCGCGGACACTCCTGCGAGGCGCGGGAGCTGGTGCAATCGGGAAAGGCGGAGTCATGGACAACTGGACACGGCGCAAATTCTTTCTGACCACTCTGGCCGGCAGCGTAGCCGCCGGCGCGCGCGACTTGCTGGGCGCGCAAGCCCCGGCGGCCCAGGCCGCGGCGCAAGGCACGCGGCCGCTAATCGTCTCCAGCGCCAACGGCTTGAATGCGCTCACGCTCGGCATGGGACTGCTGAAGCGCGGATTGGACACGCTCGAGGCGGTGGTCTCCACGGTGAACGTGGTCGAAGACGACCCCAACGACAACTCCGTGGGCTACGGCGGGCTGCCCAACGAGGACGGCGACGTCGAGCTGGATGCCAGCGTGATGCACGGCCCCACACGCCGCGCTGGCTCGGTGGGCTCCATTCGCCACATCAAGAATCCGTCCAAGGTAGCCAAGCTGGTAATGGAGCGCACCGACCACCTCATGCTGGTGGGCCCGGGCGCGCAGCGCTTCGCCGAGGCGCACGGCTTCGAGCGCATCAATCTTCTCACTGAGGATTCACGGCGGCGATGGCTGGCCTGGAAAGAAACCATGAGCGACATGGACTCCTGGGGACCCGGACTTTCCAGCCCCGATTGGAAGGAAAAAATGTCCGGCATGCTCCCAGCAAACATGAGCGAGGAGGAAAAGGCCGCGGAGCTCGCCTACATGCGCGAACTGATCCTGCACCCGCCCACCGGCACGATCAATTGCCTCGCGGTAAACGAAAAGGGCGACATCTCCGGCACCACCACCACTTCCGGCCTCGCTTGGAAACTTGCCGGACGCGTGGGCGATTCGCCGATTATTGGCGCCGGGCTTTTTGTGGATAACGAAGTTGGCGCGGCGGGCTCCACCGGCCGCGGCGAGGAGAACATCAAGATCTGCGGCGGACACACCATCGTGGAGATGATGCGCAAGGGGATGTCACCCACGGATGCGTGTCTGGAAGCGTGCAAGCGTGTGGCCTGGAGCTACAACGACGACAAGACGCGCCTGCGCAAATTCAACATTACCTTCTATGCGCTCAACAAGGACGGCTTCCACGGCGGCGCTGTGCTCTGGGGCACGCCTTCGCGCAGCGGCCGACGGCCCAGCTACGCCGTGCACAACGGCGTCGAAGCCAAGCTGATGCCCTGCTCGCCGCTGTTTGAGACCGCAGCCAGCTAGACCTTTTCGGCATGGATCGCGCAAACATCGTCATCATCGGCGGCGGAGTGGTGGGCTGTGCGATTGCCGCAGCCGTTTCGAAGAGCACCGCTGACGTGTTTGTGCTGGAAGCAATGCCCAAGGTAGGCATGGGCGCAAGCACGCGCAACAGCGGCGTGATCCACTCCGGGCTGTACTACACGGCGGGGTCGCTGAAAGCGCGACACTGCGTGCGCGGCAATCAGC
>JACOSF010000119.1 GCA_016179005.1 Acidobacteriota bacterium
GGAAGCCACACTTGCGCACGTAGTCGCGCGTCCCGCACACCAGCGCCTGATAGGCGGCTTCGAGCTCATCGCCGGCCTGCGCGCGGATCTCGCCCGCGCCGCTCGCCGTGTCGAACAGCACCAGGTCTTCTTCGAAGGAGCGTGCCTGCGCCGCCATGCGGCCGTCGGGGGTGATGGCCACGCTCGAGCCGTCGAACACCAGGCTGTCGTTTCCGCCCACCTGGTTCACGTAGACCACCGGCCGGCCGTGGCGCTGCGCCAGCGCGCGTAGCATGTCGTAGCGCAGTTGGCGCTTGTCCAGTTGGTAGGGCGAGGAAGCCACGTTGATTACGATTTCAATTCCCTGCCCCATCAGCTCGGTGACCGGATCGCGCTCGTAGAGCGGCTTGGCCCAGAAGTTCTTGTCGTTCCACACATCTTCGCAGATGGTGATGCCCAGGCGCGTGCCGCAGAATTCCAAGGCCGATTGCGAACGCGCCGGCTGAAAGTAGCGCGACTCGTCGAATACGTCATAGGTGGGCAGCAGCATTTTGCGCTGCTCGAAGACAACACGGCCGCCGGCCAGCAGCGCCGCGCAGTCCGCCGCGGATTTTCCCGCGGCGCCGTCCTGCGGCGTGCCCACGTAGCCGACAATGGCCGGCACAGTCAGCTCGCCGGCCAGCTTGCTCAGCGCGTCGAGGTTGCGCTTCAGGAAGGACGGCCGTTCGATGAGGTCTTGTGGAGGATACCCACACAGGCAGAGTTCCGAAAAGACCACGAGCTGCGCCCCGCGCACCCGGGCATCGGCGGCGAACTTGCGGATTTTCGCCGCGTTCCCCTCCAGGTCGCCGACCGTCGGATTGAACTGTGCCAGCGCAATCTTCATGGGGCCTTAGCATACGGGCGTACCGCCCGCTTTTCAATGTGTTCGACCGCGCCTTATGCGGTCAATGTGTTCGACTGCGGCTTATGCGGTCCATCACCGATGCCGTTGTATAATCGCCGCAAAGGAACAACAGAATGTCGTCCGAGTCCGGCGATCAACGGCGCACCGAGGCGTTGGAGCTTTTCCGCATCGCCTACGAGCATCAGATGCGCGGCGACCTCGAAGAAGCTGTCAAACTGTACAAAAAGTCACTGGGACTTTGCCCGACGGCCGAAAGCCACACTTTTCTTGGGTGGACCTACAGCTTTCAGGGCCGTTGGGAAGACGCCATCCAGGAATGCCTGCTGGCCATCGAAGTGGACCCCACGTTCGGCAATCCCTACAACGATATCGGCGCCTACCTGGTAGAGCAAGACCGGCTTGACGAAGCCATCCCCTGGTTTCTGCGCGCGGTGCGGGCGCCGCGCTATGAAAGCTACTGCTTCCCACACTTCAACCTGGGCCGCGTGCTGGAGCGCAAGCGCATGTACGCCCGGGCGCTCATCGAATACAAGAAAGCGCTCGCGGAAAATTCCCAGCACCTCGGTGCGCTGAGCGCCATCCGCCGCCTGCAAGCCATGATGAACTGATGGGAGCTGGCGTTACGCCTTCCGCGCCAGCAGGCTGGCCATTCCCTTCGCGGCACAAAGCTCGCTGTAAAAGAGAATTTCCATCGCGCTGAATGCCGCGCGCAACTCACCCGGCTGCAGCAGGAATTCCGGGTTGCGAGGCCCGCTCGCGAACTTCAACTGTTCCAGCGTGTGCGTTTCGTACACCAGCATCCCGCGACGCCGCAGAGCTCGATGGAGGAGAGGCAACAGCGGCCTTTGCAGAAATTTGAAGCACAGCACCACGTCAAATTGCTCTGCGGGAAGAGTGAACGACTCCAGGTCCGCTTCTACGAGCGCCAGCGGCGCCTCGTGCCGGTGCGCCGCGGTGAGTTGTGTGACCCAGCGGCAGCCAACGCCGCTCTCCCGCGCGAGCGCTTCCGTCTTCTCCAGCCCGACCCGGGAGCGTTCCACGGCGAAGACTTGGTAGCCCTGCCGGGCGAGATAGACGGCGTTGCGTCCCTCGCCGCTGGCCAGGTCCAACGCCCTGCCGCGCGGCAACAACGGGAGCACCTCGCGCAGGAACTCCGCGGGCTCCTTGCCGGCCCAATAGCCGGGCTGGCGGTAGCGGTCGTCCCATTCCTGTGTGTCGTACGGCATGGAGATTGATTTCAGTGTGCGGCGGGATGGCCCAAAAGGAAAACGGGGCTTCTGGACTTGGTGCCATCCAAAAGCCCCGAAGAGTTGTTGCGTGCCGACCGGCTTAAACGCTAAACGAGCTGCCGCAGCCGCAGGTGTTCTTCACGTTGGGGTTGTTGAACTTGAACCCGGCGCCCTCAATCGTCTCCACGTAGTCCACTTCGACGTCGTTGAGATACATCTCGCTCATCTGGTCCACGAAGATCTTCAAGCCCTCAAACTCGTACACCTGGTCCATTCCGGTGGTGTTGTTCTCGAAGGCCATGTGGTACTGGAAGCCTGAGCAGCCTCCGCCCACCACGGCCACGCGCAGCCCTGTGGGTTGCGGGTTCTGGGCGGAGAGGATCTCCTTCACCTTCCCTACCGCTGTCGGCGTCATGTGAATCATTCTCGTTTTCTCCGTCGCGGGCGTAAAGCCCGCGCTACGTCTTCGCTCAATCCGTCCTGAAATCATTATAGCAAATCTCCGGCCTGGGCGGAAATCGCGCCGGTGTCGTACTGGTGACGCGGAATCTTTTTTCCGGGGGTGCATCAGGGGTAGGCAAGCCCGCTGCTTTGCCTTAGAATGTTTCGTCTTGTCCCAAGCGCTTCATGCGAGGGACCGGTCTCTTCCTATGAAACATACAGTTACGCTCATCCCCGGCGATGGCATCGGTCCCGAAGTGGCTCATGCGGTGCAGCGCATCCTGGATGCCTCTGGCGCAGGAATCAATTGGGAAGAGGTCTCCGCGCGGCCGGAAGCCGATCGCCGCGGCTCGGCTTACTTGAACCTCGACGTGGTGGACTCGGTCAAGCGCAACCGGGTGGCTCTCAAGGGCCCCATTGCTACCCCCGTAGCCGAAGGCCCGCCGAGCCTCAACGTGGGTCTGCGCAAGGCGCTGGAGCTCTACGCCAATCTGCGGCCGGTGAAGAACCTCGCCGGTGTCAAGTCCGTGGCCCAAAACGTTGATCTGATCATCGTCCGCGAAAATACCGAGGATCTCTATGCCGGGCTCGAACACACCATCGTGCCCGGCGTCGTGGAGAGCCTGAAAATCATCACCGAAAAAGCTTCCACGCGCATCGCCGTCTATGCTTTTGAGTACGCCCGCAAGCACGGGCGCAAAAAGATCGCCGCGGTGCACAAGGCCAACATCATGAAGCAGTCCGACGGCCTTTTTCTGGCCTCCTGCCGCAAGGTGGCCGCGAATTTTCCGGAGATCGAATATCGCGAAGTGATCGTGGATAACGCCTGCATGCAACTGGTGATGAACCCGCACCAGTTCGACGTGCTGCTGCTGACCAATCTGTATGGCGACATCATCAGCGACCTTGCGGCGGGGCTGGTGGGCGGGCTGGGCGTGGTTCCCAGCGGCAACATCGGCGCCGAAGTGGCCATCTTCGAAGCCGTCCACGGCACCGCGCCGGACATCGCCGGCAAAGGCATCGCCAACCCCACCGCCCTGCTGATGAGCGGCATCATGATGCTCGATTACATGGGCGAGCTCGACGCCGCGCGCCGCGTCGAGCAGGCGTTGCACGCCGTCTATCGCGAGGGAAAACACCTGACCCGGGATGTGGGGGGCACGGTGAGCACCGACGAATTCAGCAACGCCGTGATTGCCGAATTATCGAAAAGTTGACCGGCTTACTTTCTCCGCGCGAGCTTGATGGGCTCCGAGTACAGTTTGGAATCCCGCCCCAACCCTAGCAAGAATTGCTGAAGCTCGGACGAGCCGGAAGTGATGAGTAACTCGTTGTCCTCCCACGCGAATTTCAGGTCGCGCAGCCGGTCCATCTTTGCGGCGGATTTCATTGCGTCGTAGTTCAATAAGCACACCGTCAGTTGGCTGGGGCCGATTTCCATCCGTGCTACCGTGTGCGTGGGGAACAGCAGCATCCCGTCCACGCCTCCGGCCGCTTCTTTGGGCCGGAAATCCATGTAGTAGTCGGTTCCGAATTTCGCCAGCTTGCCTTCGAAAATGCCGTGCGAGTCCTTGTCGGAGTACTGCACGATGTAATTGCTGTCCGCGCCACGGACAAACGTCATCGCCACGGTGGCGCCTTTGTCGTCCGAACCGGTCCAGCCGCCCAGCAGGTCTTCCTCAAAGGTGATCGAGTCGTCCTTCACCCAGGAATGCACGGAGCGCACGATGCATCCGGGCAAGATCAGAAGCGCAATCATCGCCGGTGCCAGCCAACGCAGTTGTGCTCGCCTCATGAGTTCCTCCCCTGCCGCGCACGCCCTCACTCGACCCGTACCGCACGATTGACTGCAAAAAACGCAGTCGTAGGAATTGTACGCTTCCCTGCTGCGCAGCGGTGCGTTGCGCGTGCATTGACAACGCCGGCAGCCTCGGCGAAAATCATTCGGGCAGAAATTCACAAGTATTCTACTGGAGGGTGGTTTGGACGGCCAAGACTCCGCAGTCTCCGCCTGGTTTCCGGCGATTGAAGAGTTCGCATCTGGCAACGTGGTCAAGAGCGCGCCGATTTCCGAAGGCAAGAACGACAAGCGCAAACGCAAGCCAAACATCATCGCCGTGATCAACGAGTGCTGCACCGGTTGCGCGGGCTCGCCTGCATGCGTTGAGTACTGCCCAGTAAGCGACTGCATGTTTTGGATGCCCGACCCTGCCAACCAGCCCTTCGGTCACATCGTCGTGGACCCGATTCTGTGCATCGGCTGCAAGCTGTGCACCAGCAAAGGCCCCGACGGCGCCTTCCTCGAAGGCTGTCCGTGGGACGCCATTGACATGGTGCCGCTGGCGGAATTCGAAGCCAAGTACGGTTCCCTGCCCTTTTAACAGGCAGTTTCGGGCGCGGGCGTAAAGCCCGCGCTACGTCAGCGAGTGCCGCTGCGTTCGCGGATTTTCCGTGCGGTGATGCTGGCTTGCGTGGAAATTTGCGCCGGCGTGCCTTCCGTGCGGCGCAGGAAGCGTTCGACGTCCGGCAAATCCTCCGCCTGGCCCACCAGGTAGAGCGCGCGCAACGCTTCCCAGATCATGTCGTGGCTCGGCGCGATCAGGACGATTTCTTCGCCGGCGGCCACGGTGGCGCCGTCTTGCGCGATCCATCGTTCAATGCGCCCCGGAACTTTCGAGCGCACTTCCAATTCCTGCTCCTTCGGGTTCCCCGGCGTCTTGTACATGACCCGCGCCACCAGCGTGCCCGGGTTCACCGCGTCATCGATTTCGAGGCGTTGCGCCAGTGTGCCGCCCTGCGGAGCAGGCATCGCGTAAGGGCGCAGCATGGCGACGATGTCCGCGCGCCCGCTGGCGTCGCCGAAGCGCACCAGGGAAAGCGCCGCGTTATGCCGCACCATGGGGTTGGCGTCGCCGAGCATCGGCAAAAGCGCCTGGTGGAATTCAGAGTACGTGTTGTCCTGTCCCATTACCCAGGCTGCGGTGATGCGCAACTCGTCGTTCTTGCTTTTACCCAGCACCATAACTTGTGGATACCATCGTTTCGCCGATGGATCGCCACGCAGGATGTGCTCGGAGATTTGCGTCAGCGCATGCTGCGCCTTGCGCGGATTCTCCGCGTCCGCCAGATTTTCTTCGATTTGCTTTTCAGTCAGCGGCAGGCCGAACCATGTGGCCCGCCAAAACAGAAACGGCATCACCACAAACAGCAGGGCAATCAAGATGATGCCGATTTTCCAGCGCGGCCCCAGTCCGCCGGACTCAGTCGCCGGAGCGGGCGTTGCTTCATTGGCTGCTTGTGAGTTCTTGGGTTCCGTCAATGGGTTCTCGCGTATGACGGCGCGGGCGTAAAGCCCGCGCTACCCCGCCGCGTACACATGATACAGCAGGAAATAAATCACCACGCCGGTCACGGAGACGTACAGCCAGAGCGGCAGGGTCCACCGCGCGATGCGCTTGTGCCGGTCAAACTGCTTGCGCAGCGCGCGCGAAAGAGTCACCAGCGCCAGCGGCACGATCGCCGCCGCCAGCACGATGTGCGTGAACAGAATGAAAAAATAGACCGGACGGATCCATCCCCGCCACTGGAACGGCACCGACCCCACGCGCGCGTGATAAATGAGATACGAGATGAGGAACGCGGTGGAAGTAAGGAACGCGGCCACCATACATACGCGGTGCGCCGTCACATGGCGCCGCCGGATGAATGTGTAGCCGGAGAGAAGCAGGATGGCCGCCGTGCCGTTCAGAGCGGCATTCAGCGCTGGATGGGAGAGCACTTTCTGCTACTTCGCTTCCCCGGCGGGGGCCTTTTCCGCCGCGGCCGCCTTCTTGCGGCCCGGCAGAGGCAGCTTGTCCAGCCAGCCGGCGCTCTTGGCGTGCAGCAGCAGCGCAAACGAGAATACCGCGGCGAGAGAGAGACTGATGGTTACCAGAAGCAATCCATCAATGTCGAAGATCATGCCGCTGGCGACCGTCCAAATGATGGCGCCGAGACAAAGCAACAAGAAGAGCGCTTCTGTGCCGGCGAGTAACAACGATTCACGATTGGCATTCATTGGAACTGCTTCCTGATCCGTGTTCACAGATTCCCTTCCAGGGGGCGCCCGCTCATCGGGCGATCTTGTCCCACATCATCAGGCCGAGCAGGACGGGAAGGTAGATCACCGTCGCGTGCATCAGCCAGCGCGCGCTGTCGTTTGTCTTCAGGCGCGAAGACCAGATGGCCACCTGGAGCTGCGCCAGTCCGAGGACCATCGCGCCGAAGAAGTACAGAATTCCCGTAGTGCCCACCACGCTGGGCAGCATGCTCGCCGGCACCAGCACCCCGGCATAGGCCAGGATTTGGCGGAACGTGCGCTCCCCGGAAACGTCCACTACCGGCAGCATGCGGATGCCCGCGCGCGCGTAATCTTCGCGGTACACCCACGCGATGGCAAAGAAGTGCGGGAACTGCCAGAGGAACAAGATCGCGTAGAGGATCCACGCTTCGCGGTTCAACCCGCCGCGCGCCGCCGCCCAGCCAATCAGCACGGGCACCGCGCCGGGGAATGCGCCCACCAGCGTGGCCAGCGTGGTGCGCTTCTTCAGCGGCGTGTAAATCGACAGATAACTCAGGCAGGTGATGACGCCCAGCAGGCTGGCGAGCGGGCTCACCAGCGCGGCCAGGTACACCGCGCCCAGCGTAGCCAGGCCAACGCCGAAGGCCAGCGCTTCCGGCGGCTGCAGAATTCCCAGCGGCAGCGGGCGTCGCGCGGTGCGGCGCATCTGCGAGTCCTCGGCGCGTTCGTAATATTGATTCAGCGTCGAAGCGCCTGCTCCGATTAGCGCGGTCCCGAGCACGGCATGGGCCAGCAGCACGAAGTTCATCGCGCCACGAGAGCCGAGGTAGAACCCCGCCACCGTGGTGATCACCACCAGAAACGTGACATCCGGCTTGGTGAGGGCAAAGTAGGCCCATGCGCGGGAAATCTGCGGGAAAATTGCCGCGCGGCTACTCATGCTGCCAGTCCTTCGCGGGTGGAAGCCGCGTGCAGCGCTCTGGCTGGCTGCACCGTCCGGAAACAGCACAGCGCCAGTACCACGGCTGCCGCCAGCGTTAACGCACCCACGGCCACGTGCGCTACCGTGAACCAGATCATCACCGGCATCGGCTGCGGGGCCGTGCGTGTGCTTGCTATGGCCCAGTATGTTGCGGCGCCGAGAAGAATCTGCGTCCCGATCAGCGCGGA
>JACOSF010000183.1 GCA_016179005.1 Acidobacteriota bacterium
CCGATTGCACTCGCCATCCCTCGTGGTGCATTTGCCACAGGAGCGCCCGCCGCCCGCGGCACATTCATCGCCGGCCGCGCCGGTGCCTCTCCGCGCAGCTCAGCAATCACCTCTTCGAGCGGCGCCAGCCGCGCTGCGTTCACCAGCTTCAGCAATCCGATTTCCAGATGCAGCCGCGGGTCCGGCTTGTGCCGCATGGCGTCGTCGGTGGAAAGCAGCGTCTGGAAGAACCGCGTCAGGTCCTCTTCCGTGAAAAGCGCCGCCTGTTTTTTCAGTCGCGGACGCTCGTCCGCCGGCGCCACAATCAGCTCTGACTCTGCGCCGCACACCCGCGCCAACAACAAATTGCGGAAGTGCCGGATGGTCTCGCGGCAGAAATGTTGCAGGTTATGCCCCTCGGCGATCAGCCGGTGCACCAGCCCCAGCGCGCGCTCCGCGCTGCGCGTCTCGATCGCGCCGATTAGCTCGTCGAGCGACTCTTCCGCCACCACGCCCATCAACTGCCGCACGGGCGCGTCGCCGATTTGCCGCCCGCAGTACGCCATGGCCTGCTCGAGCAGCGACAGCCCGTCGCGCACGCTGCCCTCCGCCGCCCGCGCCAGCACCGCCAGCGCTCCTGGCTCGATCTCCAGTTTTTCGTCTTTGGCCACGCGCGTGAGCGTATCCGAAATCTCCTGAAACGTCAGCGCGCGGAAATGGAAATGCTGCGACCGTGACTTGATCGTATCCACCAGATCTTCCGGCTGCGTCGTGGCCATCACGAAGATCACCCGGTCGGGCGGCTCTTCCAGTGTTTTCAGCAGCGCGTTCGAAGCTTCATCGGTCAGTTGGTGGGCTTCGTCGAGGATCACCACTTTGTTGCGGCTCGCCGCCGGCGCGTACCGCACCATCTCCCGCAACTCGCGAATCTGGTCAATGCCGCGGTTCGACGCCGCGTCAATTTCGATCACGTCCAGCGACGTCCCCGCCGCGATCTCCGTGCACGACGAGCACTCATCGCACGGCTCGACGGTCGGCCCTTTCGCGCAGTTCAACGCCTTGGCCAGGATGCGCGCCGTGGTCGTCTTGCCCACGCCGCGCGCCCCGGAAAAAATGTACGCGTGCGCCACGCGGTTGGTCTCGATGGCGTTCGCCAGCGTCTGTGTCACGTGTTGCTGGCCGACAACTTCACGGAAATTTTTGGGGCGGTACTTCCGGGCGATGACCTGATAGCTCATGCGGTTGGAAAAATCCTCGGCGCGTTGTCAACGATGAGAGGAACTTCGGGTACTCCGCGGCGCCCGAATCGGTCCCGCTACCGTTGCTCCCTTCCGGGCCTGGCGGAGTTTGCGGGGATTCGTCGCACAGAGCCCGAAGTTCCGCGCACCGGCAGTCTCATCCCGCTTCTTCCTTCCGAAGCTGCGGGATTTGTCTGCGTCCCGCAGTCTAACATACTCTCCTTCGCGTCGGCACTTGTCGGGAGCGTTGCCGCGACGTCTTGCCGGTTCTTCTGTTCGTCGCACTTGCCCGATACTTCGGAGCGGCGCAACCTTTGGCTTGCTTCCTTCCTTCCCCTGAATCCCGAATCCTGATTCCTCATTTCTCTGTGTCTCGGGCCTCTGTGTCGCTCTTGTCTCTTTGGAACTTTTCGCTTGTTTTTCTCCCTGTTCTTTTGGTTTTTGTCCTATCCTTTTCCCGGGTGATTTTCCTCCGCACCCTTCTTGCCTGTGGCGGCCTCGCAACCGCCCGGGCAGGTCCGCGGCGCCAGCGGAACGCTCCACGTCACGGAGCATTGGAGGAACGCATGAAACGACTTCTCGCGCTGGGCGTTGCGGTGTCTCTGTTCTTGCTGGCGGCCCCACCGGTCTGGTCCCAGTCTAACCAGCTTTTGCAGGGCACTCAGCTTCGCCTCGTGTTGTTGAACGGCTTGACCACCAGCGTGGCCCGCGAAGGCGACCCCTTCGTCGCCACGGTGGCCGAGCCCGTCTATATCGGCGGCCAGCTCCTCTTGCCCGCCGGAGCACGCGTCAACGGCGAAATCTCACAGATCACCCGTGCCAAGCGCTTCGGCATCTTGCGCGGCCAGGCGGCCATGTACCTCAAGTTCAAATCCATCGAGATCGACCGCCGCGAAATTCCCGCGCCGATGAGCATCATCTCGATCCATGAAACCTCGGCCAACGGTCGCGTCCGCAAGGATGTCCGCACCGAGGAAGGCGTCATCGTCGAGGCCAAGCGCGACGTCAAGGGCGCTTTCACCACCGTTGCCCTGGGCGGCGGAGGCGGCACCGTCATCGGCACCGTTTTCAGCCACGCCATGCGCGGTCTGGCCATTGGTCTGATCGGCGGCACGTCGTACGTGATGATCAAGAAGGGCAAGGAAGTCGAGCTGCCCGCGCAGACCGGCATCCTCGTGCGCCTGGATGCGACCATCACGCTACCGGCCACCACCCAGAGCGGCTCGCCTTACACAGGCAGCCAGCCGTAGCGCTCGCATTTCGCACGGCGCGGCGATGCCGGTACTCTGGTCGGCGCACCCGTGCGCTCACGTAATATTTTTCGGCAGATTTCTACGCTGAGTTTCGTCTATTGGTAACTCGCGCCGGGATAGAGTGTATTCAGAGCGACCGTAAAAATCACATCAAACGCTTTTCCGAATAGCCACCACGCCGCCAGAAGTCCCGCCATCCGGAACATCGGCTCCTTTAGCATTTCCAGGTAGCGCAACGCCGTGCGCTCGGACATCAACAGCGTGATGCCGCTGCTTCCGTCCAGCGGCGGCACCGGCAGCAGGTTGAACGTACCTAGCAGAAGGTTCAGCAGAAATAGCACGCTCAAGAACGTCGCCGCGAACGTCACCAGGCTACCTGCTTCGCCCGCATTGGCCGC
>JACOSF010000184.1 GCA_016179005.1 Acidobacteriota bacterium
GCTTCTGCCGGCGTGGGCTAAGCCGGAAACGGACAAGGCGGGCAATTTGGTTCTGCGCTTGCCGGTTGCGCAAACATTCAAAAAAGCGACGAAGATTCTGTTTGTCGCGCACATGGACGAGCTGGGCTACGCGGTGCGCGCCATTGCGGCCGATGGAAGGCTTGAGGTGCAATCGCGCGGCGGCGGGATCACGGAGTTCTTCAGCGGGCACGCCGTCCTTGTACACTCGGCCAAAGGCATCCGACCGGGCGTGATTGAGCTTCCGGCAGGCTGGGACCAACCGAACTTCGAATGGCCGCGTGGGCCGCAGGCAGCGGGCGGGCCAACGCGCGTGGATGTGGGCGCGCGCTCACCGCTCGAAGTCGCACAGCTCGGCATCGTGGTGGGCGACTCCATCACGGTGCCGAAAAAATATCGCAAGCTCTTCGGCACGCGGGCGAATGGTCGCAGTTTCGACGACCGCGTGGGTTGCGCCTCGCTGATTTCAGCGGTGTGGGCGCTGGGCGCGACGCCCAATGGCAGCCAAGCCGTACCAAAGAACTTGCCGGCGGAAGTTATTTTCGTGTGGTCCACGCAGGAAGAAATCGGCTTGAACGGCGCGAAGGCCGTGGCAGACCGGCTGGCGGCGAAGGGGGAAACTCCGGACTATGTTTTTGCGGTGGACACCTTTGTCAGCTCCGATTCCCCGCTCGAATCCAAGCGCTTTGCCGACGCGCCCATCGGCAAGGGCTTCGTGATCCGCGCGGTGGACAGTTCCAACATCACCGACCGCAAATACGTGGACAAACTGATTGCGCTGGCGAAGAAAAATCAGATTCCAGTGCAATACGGCGTCACCGGCGGGGGCAACGACGGGGCGGTGTTCCTGCGTCACGACGCGGTGGACATTCCCATTTCCTGGCCGCTGCGCTACTCGCATTCGCCGGGCGAAGTGATCGACACGCGCGACCTGGATGCGCTGGCGCGCATCGTCGCGGCCATCGCGCGCTCCTGGTAGCACAGACTATTAGCCTGTGCTACGCGAACCACGCACGATGGCGATCATTCGCGGTAAATCAGGCCGTTCACCGCGCCGGCCACCACCATCTCGAAGAAGATCGCCGGCGCCCAGACGATGTAGAACGGATAGTCCCTGAACAGCAGCTTGTTGGAGGCTTGCGGCACCCAACCCGCAATCAGCCCCAGAAAAACGCCGAACAGCAGGCCCGTGGCGAGGCAGGAAGCGCGGTTGCGCGCAAACAGCGCGTAGAAGAGGCTGACGAGGGCCATGTTCAGCGCCCCGGTCAGGAACATCCGCACCATGTTCAGTTCTTCCATGGGCTTCAGCCACGTCGGATACTGGGCGTGGAAGTCGTGCAGGGCCACACCGAACACCGCATAGTTGTAAATGAAGTCCACCACCAGCGCCGCCAAAAAAGCCAGCAACAGGCGTTTGGTATTGATCATGTGTCCTCCACCAGTTTCGATTCCTTTCCGCAAACCCGAATTGCAGGGTGAAGACGTCAGATTGTACGTCGTTTACCGCCCCCGAATACAAGCTTCGCAGCGTAGGCCGCTTGCCGCGCGCGGGGCGTCTGTGCTTAGCTGTGGTCGTCGCAGCGAGGTCGTCATGGCTATCAAAACCATCATTGAACCGTTCCGCATCAAGAGCATCGAGCCTATTCGCCGCACCACGCGCGAGGAGCGAGAAAAACTGCTCGAAGCGGCGGGGTACAACCTGTTTCTGATTTCCGCGAAGGACATCCTGATTGACCTGCTCACCGACTCGGGCACCGGCGCGATGTCCACCGAGCAGTGGGCGGCGATCATGCGCGGTGACGAATCCTATGCGGGCGCGTCGAGCTTTGAGCGCTTCCGCAATTCCGTGCTGGCCATCTTTGGCTTCCGGCACGTGATTCCCACGCACCAGGGCCGCGCTGCCGAGCGCATCCTCTTCAACGTGATGTGCAAAAAGGGCGACATCGTACCCAACAACACGCACTTCGATACCACGCGCGCGAATTGCGAGTATGTCGGCGCGCAAGCGCTGGACCTGCCCATCCCGGAAGCGCTCGAGCCGCAGCGGCATCACCCCTTTAAGGGCAACATGGACGTGGCTCGGCTCGAGGAAACGATTTCTCGCGTGGGCGCGAAGAAAATTCCGCTGGTCATGCTCACGGTGACCAATAATTCCGGCGGCGGACAGCCTGTCTCCATGGAAAACATCCGCGCGGTGAAGTCCGTCTGCCAGCGCCATGGAATCCCTTTGTACATTGACGCTTGCCGCTTCGCGGAGAACTCTTATTTCATCAAGCTGCGCGAGCCGGGCTACGCCGCGAAGACGCC
>JACOSF010000120.1 GCA_016179005.1 Acidobacteriota bacterium
TTCGGCGCCACCTTCATTTTTCTTTACATGTTGTTCACCAAGTTCTTCCCCATCGTCTCCATCTGGGAAGTCCAGGAAGGGCGAGAGGTCGCGCTGGAGGAGGTTGCCGAGCGGGTAAAGTCGTATTTGCCTGGCCCGGAGCTGGCTGATAGCGCCGCACACAGCGAGGGAGTAGTTGCGCCGCTCCAAGTCCGGGAGTCAGGCGGGGCAGGACCGCAGAGTGGGGCAGTCCGAAATCTGGACTGAATGAGACAGAAATCTTGTGTGGATTGGCGCAAAATCTTGAGTGTTAGTACACATATCTCAAAGGAGGCCAACAGAAACAGTGGACGCCTGATGAACGATGCTGAGCTAAGTGCTTATGTTTCAGTTAGGTATTCGACATTTGAATCTGGCAGCGCAAGTGCTTGATGTTGTGTCGCGTGGCCCTCTCAGGTCAAGAAGGCGTGTCCCCAGCCTGGGCTTCAATGTAGCAGGTCTGTCCGCTGAGCGTCGTACAAGAGGTTAGTGAAGCAATGCTTCGCCCAACTCTCGCCGCATACCTATTGTTATTCGTGTGGGGGGGCGGGGCTTGGACTGACGCACAAGAGTTGCGCAAGATTCATCCTTCGAAGATCCCGCCCCAGCAGTTTCAAAACGCAAAGTTCTGCGCCGCCTGCCACAAATCCGTCCAGGGCAAGTTCACTCACTCGGCCATTCAGGCGACCGGCTGCGTGAGTTGCCACGACCTAAAGACGCAAGACGATCAGACGGTGACGTCGCTTGTGGAGCGGGGACAAGAGCTCCGCCGAAACAAAGGGACGCATGCATTCGCCCGTGGCGGAAGGCGAATGTACGACCTGCCACAACCCGCACTCATCCGCAAACAAGAATCTCCTCATCCAGCCCACGTCGGGTGGCCCGTCGGAGAATCTCTGCCTTACCTGTCATGACACCGGCGTCCAGGTTGCGGCGAAAGGCAGCCGGCACGCCGCTCTGGACCTGGGTTGCGACACCTGCCATGTGACCCACAAGACCGGGGATGCTGGCCAACAGGAGTTCGCGTTCCACCTTTCTGCCTCGGTCCCGGATCTTTGCCTCACCTGCCACGATGCTGCCGGCCCGGAGATCAAGAAAGCGCATGCCAACCAGCCGATCACGAAGACGAATTGCACGTCCTGCCACAACCCGCATGCCGGCGAAAGCGCCAAGCTCACCTACGGGTTTGCCCATCCTCCGTTTGCCGAACGCCAGTGCGACGCCTGCCACGAAGCCCCGAAGGACAACAAGATCGCCCTAGTAGAGGGGGGAGGCCGCGCCCTCTGCTATCTCTGTCACGACGCGATCCAGTCACAAATTGCCTCCGCCAAGCAAGTGCACGGCGTTTTCAAGCAGGCGGATACCTGCACGAATTGTCATAGCCCGCACGCCACTGCCTACCCACAGCACCTGAAGCAGCCACTGGTGGCGCTCTGCGAGAGCTGCCACGCACAGCAGGCGGAACAGCAGACGACAAAGAAATTCCTTCATCCGCCCGCGTTTCAGGCAGGTTGCACGGTGTGCCATGAACCCCATGCCTCCGACTACGCGGGGCGGTTGCGGGCGGGGATCAACGAGTTGTGCATGAGCTGTCACGCGTCGGACGCGCAGGGCGAGGCGAGTTCGGACCCCAAGAACTTGGTCCTGTTCGGCGGAACAGTGCGATTGCCCGGGGACTATCTGGCCTCAGTGAAACGCCTCCCGTTGCGGAAGGGCGCTGTAGCCGGACATCCCATGGCCAACCACCCGGTCGAGGGCAAAGCGGACCCGTCGAATCCGGAAAAGCCGCTCACTTGCGTAGCCTGTCACAACCCGCACGCCGGCAACGGCAGCCAGCGGATGTTCGTCACCGAGACGAGGTCGTCTTCGCCCCTGTGCATCCGGTGCCACAAGTAGGAGAAGAATTATGAGGGCCTGTCGGACAACAGGAGAGGAAAGAAAGTCTTCACCGGCGCTGCGCCGCTGGTGGCAGCAATCTCTCGCTGCCTTGCTCATGCTGTTGCTGTGCCCGGCGTGGTCTCTGGCTGGCGACCAATCAAAGAAGAAGGGCACCCCAAAGCCCATTCCCGCGGCCAAGCTCGTCTGGCCGCCGCCGCCGCAGCGTCCTCGCGTCCGTTACGTCGGCGAAATCACAGGCGTGGAGCAATTTCAAGGGCAGCAAAAGAAGCGGAGCTGGATGGACCGGGTTGCCGGTGTGAAGGAAACGAACGCGCAGACGTATTTGCTCAAGCCCTACGGTGTGGCGGCGGATTCCCGGGGCCGGGTCTACGTGGCCGACGCCGCAAACCGTCTGGTTTTCGTTTTCGACCAAACCAACAAGAAGGTGGAGTACCGGGGTCATCGCGCGCCCGCCCAGATGGCACTCCCCGTCGGCGTGGCGGTGGATGACCGCGACCGCCTCTTTGTCTCCGATTCTCACTTCCACCAAGTCAGCTGCTTCGACCCGGAAGGCGAGCTACTGGGCGTTTTCGGCAGCGGCCAATTGGCGCGGGGCGCAGGAGTTGCAGTGGATAGCCAGCGCCGACGGGTGTACGTGGCCGATTCGAAGGCCCATCGCATCGCCGTCTTCGATAGCGACTCATTTGCCTTCCTGCACTATGTGGGAGGACCGAGCGCGCGCGGTGAGGCTGAACTCGGAAAGTTCTCGGCGCCCACGAATGTTGCCGTGGACTCCAAGGGTTTCCTCTTTGTCACGGACACCTGGAACAACCGCATTCAGGTCTTCGATCCGGACGGAAATTTTGTGCGTGCCTTTGGTGAACAAGGTGTGGCGCCCGGGATGTTTATTCGACCCAAGGGGATCGCTTTCGACCCCGAGGGTCACCTCTATGTGGCCGATGCCGAGTTTAATAATTTTCAGATTCTGACGGCGGAGGGCCAGCCCCTGCTGGCTGTCGGAGGCTTCGGGGTGGATCCCGGGCAATTTGTTCTGATCGCAGGGATCGCCGTCGATAAGAACAACCGGATTTATGTGACGCAGCAGTGGCGCTCCCGCGTTCAGATTTTTGAATACCTGCCGGAAAAACCGGCCGACACCCAGGCAAAGAGGGATTGAGTTTTGATCCAGTATCGGATTTACGCGCAAGACATACATGAGGAGGATTTCACTATGCCCAACCCAATCCGGCCCCCGTAAGCGAAGAAGATAACCCGAACGAAATTGAAGCAACGCAACTATCCCCAAGAAAAGGAGAATACATAGCCAATGAAGAAGTACTTACCTCTCATCGTAGCAATCCTGGCCGTCCTGATTATTGCGAGCCCCGCGTGGGCGCAGAAGGCCGGTGTGATTGGCACGGTGCACGACGTAGGTGGGAACGGCTGCCTATCGTGCCACGCGCCTCACAACGGTTCCGAACCCAATACGGGTATCAACACGCTGGCCACTCAAGGGACCGGCAAAATCCTGCTGTGGGCCCGGGGTTTCACCACGCAGACCTTTGGCACCTACAGCTCTCCGACGCTGGACAACGCAACCGCGGAGGTCGGCACCACCACTCCGCTCCCCACAGACGCACGCTTGTACTCCTTCCTGTGCCTGAGCTGTCACGATGGCGTAACCAGTCCCACCTTGATCAGCGACGGTACAACCCCGCCAGCGCTCGCTGCCGACCATGCAATCGGCAGCCCGAACATTTCTTACGGGCTGCAGAACGACCACCCGGTCAACATGACCTATGATCCGCTTCTTGACACCGGGCTGGACACGGTTGGCAACGTCACCGGCGCAGGTCTCAAGCTGTTCGGTGTGAGCAACACCGTGCAGTGCGCGTCCTGCCATAACGTTCACAGCGACTCCAACCCGCCGTTCCTGCGCATGTCGAACGCAGGCTCGGCGCTGTGCTTGAAGTGCCACAAGTAATCAACTGAACCGGAAGGGGGGAAACCGCGCCTTCCCCCCTCCGCAAAGGCAAACAATGAACCGAACCCTGAGTCTGATGGCAATAACCAGTTGTCTGGCTGCGGCGCCTGTTTTCGCCGCGCAACGTTCTGCCCCGGAGGCCGTGCCGGCGCACGCGCCGCGTTCCGCGCAGGTCGTGGCGCTCGTGAACGGTATCGAGCTGACGGAACGCGATCTGCGCAATGAGATGCAAGAGTTGTTCCCGTTTTACCAGGTCCACGGCGGCCGTGTTCCCGCAAAAGCCGAACCGGAGATCCGCAGCAAGGCGCTCGACCGGCTGGTGCTGACGGAGTTGCTCTTCCAGGAAGCCAAGCGGCGCAAGCTCCAAGTCTCACCCCTCGCGGTCGTCGCGCGAATGGACAAGCTGCGAAAGCAATTCCGTACCCGCAGCGAGTTTGACCGCGCGGTGGCCGCCCAGTTCGGCTCCGAGGCGGAGTTCCAGAAGAAGGTGTTGCGGGCGCTCATGGTGGAGAAGCTCTGGGACCAGGAGGTGGTTCGGCCGTCTCGCGTTTCCGAAGCCGATGCGAGAAGTCACTATTCGCAAAACCGCGACCACTATGTGCGGCCGGAGAGTGTGCGACTCCAGACGATTTCCTTTCAGTTCCCGGAAAAGGCGACACCGGCTGAACGCAATCTGGCCAGGACCCGCGCGGAGGAAATTCTGCCGCAGGCGAAGGCCGCGCAGACACCGCAGGCATTCGGCGCGCTTGCCGAGCGCTTTTCCACCGACGACTGGCGGGTGATGAACGGCGACCACGGCTGGGTGCATCGCGGCACGCTCGAGCCCGAACTCGAAATCGCCTTCCGGATGAAGCCCGGGGAGACCAGCGGCATCATCACTTCCCGCGATGGTTTCCATATCCTGCGGGTGAGCGATTACCGAAAGCAGGCTCAGCTTTCCTACACGGAAGTCCGTGAGAAAGTGCGGAAATCTCTGGAAGAGGAACGCCTGAAGCAACGACGCGAGAAACTGGAACAGGCGTTGCGCCGCACCGCAAAAATTGAAACGCCATGATGCGCAGGCTCCAATTCGCTCTGGGCACGCTTCTGGCTCTGTTCGTGGGCATTGCGAGCACCGCACAGGCCCAGGGGACCACTCAATTGCCGCCGCCTCTGAACCTGACCGGCACGTTCACGGCTGGGTTCTATCATGCCGGGACCCAGAATGGCCGGTCCGTCAGCCAGAGTTCAGCATTGGCCAGTGCCCGATTCCGCTTGAGCGGATACGTTCACCACCCCCGGTTCCTCACCTTCGACGTGAAACCGCAGGTGAGCTTGGGACGGCAGTCGAACGAGACGTTCTTTCCCGACGGCCGCGGGGTCTCGGCGACGGTGACGTTCCTTAGCGGCAATACCTTCCCGCTGACCATTTCCTATACGTGGCTGGGTCGCCAAATCACCACCTTCGGGGCACTGGACCGGCTGGCGGGCTTGCAAGCTGATACCTCCCAGAGCGCCTTGGACGTGAACTGGCGCATACGTTTCCGGCGCATGCCCCAGATCAGCCTGAACTATTCGCGCTACACCGACCGCTACGATCCGCTGGAAGCCCTCACTCCTCAAGTCAAGAACGACGCACGCGCTTTCTCCGTGCAGGTGGACGACCAGCGCTGGGGCTGGCTGTTCAATTCCAGGTTTCGCGCGGATAGCTCGGATTCCAGCCTGCTGAACGTTTTTGATCCGGGACAGGCTCCCTACCGCTTCAGCCGGCGCACGCGCGAAATGCTGGGCAATGCATCACGACAAGTCGCCCCATGGCTAAGCGTCAATCTCTACGCTGGTCATAACAACTCCAAGACTGAGCTGGCCTCGCGGCCCTTTGATCAGAGCTTTAACTACTTTCACGGCAACGTCGGCTTCCGGCGCGGCGAGAAGCTCACCGGCACCGCCCGCGCGGGGATCACTACTAACCTGGTGGGCTTCCGGCTGGAACAGGCGCTGGGTTCTCCGGGTTCCGGGCTTCCGGGCAGTGGCTCGCCGCTGCTGGTGCCGGGTCGGGGTCGTTTGACGCTTCTGACATTCTCCGGCCAGGTGCAGTACGCACTGACAAAGAATTTGCGGGTAAACGGCCAGGTGACCCGTGATTCGACGCGCGCGCCGACCGCGGGAGTGGTTGTCAGCCCTGACAGCAGTCTTACATCAGGACAAGGCGGGTTGACGTACGCTCACGTGTTTCGCCGTTGGCAGTTTCAGTCCGGCTACTCTGGCAGCGTCGGTAAGTTCCACTACGACGGAGCCAACCCCAGCCGATCCATTGGTCACAGCGGCCACGGCAGTGCGTCATTCGAAGCCCTGCGAGGAACCGAGATTACTGCCTCCGCGCGAGGGAGTTGGCAGCGGACGAAGGATGGTTTCCAGCTCGAAAACCGGGAATGGGGCATGGGGCTTTCTGCTTCGCGCTCGGTCGCAGCCGGCTGGAGGATCCGCGGCACCTACAACTTTGAAAAGACCTTTTTTGATACGACCAATATTCGCTTCCACTCCAGCGATCACGGCTTCAGCGTTACGGCCACCCACCGCCGGGTGGACATGACCCTGGGCCGCCAGCTTCGCGATGGACTCACCTTTCAGCCGGCGTTTGGCGTCGGCTCCGTTTCTCCCGTCCAGGCGCAGGCGTTGGTGGCCGCAATGCCGAGCCTATTGCTGATTCCTTCCAGTTCTTTGTCATCCACCGCGGCGATTTCTGTGCGCCTGGTTCGTAATCTCAGCGGGCGTTTCCTCTGGAGCCGCAATCGGCAGAGCTTCTCCGGCGGACTCAGCAACCACTACACGCAATGGGAAGCAGGGGGCAGCTACCGCTTTCGCAGGCTCACGTTCGATTTCGGCTATATCCGCCACGAGCAGGATTTTGGCGTGGGATTTTTCTTGCGCGACCGTTTCTATTTTCGAGTCGTTCGTGATTTCCGCATCTTCTAAACGCGTGACACACATCCAGTGAGCGCGAAACACACAACGACAGTGACTCTGGGCCTGCTTCTCTTGGGTTCCCTCTCCGTTTTGCTTTCTCAGAACGGCCCGAACCCGGCGCGCGCGGCCGTGCCCGTCGACTCGCGTTCTCTGGATGGAACGCGGCGCATTGACTTCGTCCGCGCCTTTGCATCCGAAAAGGACGTCAATCCCAAGCGCTCCTTCCTGAAGCGCATGGTGGACTTTGTGGCGGGTCCCCCGGAGTACCGGCAGATGGTCAGGCCCTATGGGATCGCCACGGATTCCCAGGGGCGCATCTTGATCACCGACCCCGGAGCGCTCTGTGTGCACATTTTCGATTTCGACCGGAAGAAGTACACGCACCTGGATGGCTCTCCTCGCGAAAAATTCGAGTCACCCATTGGCGTCGCCGTGGATGCAGAAGACAACATCTACGTAACCGACTCGCGCCTCGGCAAGCTCCTGGTTTTTGACAGCCGCGGCAAGTTTCTCCGCTTCCTCGGTGACCGCAGAGGAGAAGGCTTTTTCAAGCGGCCCACGGGTATTGCCATCGACCCGCGGGAGAAGCGTATCTATTTGAGTGACACGCTGGCCCACAAAATCTTCACGCTCGATCTGAACGGCGAAATCCTTTCCAGTTTCGGCGGACGGGGCGACGACCCCGGAAAGTTCAATTTTCCGACAGATATCGCGCTGCGCGGAGGCGAACTCGTCGTGGTGGATGCCATGAACTTTCGCCTCCAGATTTTCGACCGCGAAGGCCACTTCCGCGCTGCATTCGGCACCCTGGGCGATCGCAACGGAACGGTGAACCGGCCCAAGGGTGTGGCCACCGATAGTGAAGGGAACATTTACGTCGCCGAAAACCTGTTCGAGACGGTTCAAATCTTCAACACCCGCGGCCAACTACTCTATTACTTTGGCGAGACCGGCTCCGGGCCGGGGGAGTTCCAGCTCCCGGCCGGGGTGTGGATCGATGGCCGGGATCGAATCTACGTCGCAGATTCTTTCAACCGCAGGGTGGAGGTGTTTCAGTTCGTTCGCGACGGCGCGCCTTCTCCGAGGCCAGAGAAATGACCGGGCGGCCGCAAAAGTCGAGTGGGCTTCGCGCTCTGCTGCTGACCGGTGCAACGGCGATCTTGCTCTTCAGCGCGCCGCTGGCGGCGAACAAGTCGAGTGTGATCAACTCCGCGCACAATCTTTCCGTCTCGGGCCCGGGTCCGGTCACTTCGCAGCAGACCCAGGTTTGCATCTTCTGTCACACGCCGCACAGCAGCCTCGTGGCGGAGAAACCCCTCTGGAACCATGCGCTTTCCCTCCAGTCCTACACCCAGCTGTACACCAGCACAAGCCTGACCGCGACGATGAACGCACCCAATCAGACCTCCAAGCAATGCCTGAGCTGCCACGACGGCACCGTAGCATTGGGGCAGACGGTGGCCAAAAACCTACTGATCCCGACGCAGGGCTCGATGTCTGCCCCGGCCGTTCTGGGTACCGACCTCCGGAACGACCACCCGATCAGCTTCACGCCGGCAAACGACGGGCAGCTCGTCCCGTCACTCTTCCAGAACCCGGCGACGACCGGCGATGCCAGCGTCAAGCTCTACTTGGGGCGCGTGGAATGCACCACCTGTCACGACGCGCACGAGCCCAACCGCGACTCGGTGGTCAGGAAGTTTCTGGTGCGTTCGAACTCGTCCGGCGCGATTTGCCTTGCCTGCCATGATCCGTCTAGGCCGCAGCCCAACCAGTTGAACGGCTGGACCCCTGGCGCGCACAAAACCTTTACCAACACCACGCCCGGCACCTCGGCGTTCGGCTCTTACGGCACCGTCGCGACGAATGCCTGCTTGAACTGTCATTTGCCCCACAACACGCCGGCCAACTCCAGTCCCAGGTTGATTCGCAACTACGAAGAAGCGGCGTGCAGCCCCTGCCACAGCGGAACGAACCTCACGCCCACATTGCGCAATGTCTTGACCGAATTCACCAAGGCCTATGCCCATCCAACCACGACCGTAAGCGGCTCGCACGACGCTAGAGAGAACGCGTTTCCATTGAGCGCCAACCGGCACGCCGAATGCGCCGACTGCCACAACTCTCATGCCGCGAGCAATGCGGGAGGCTCGACCGTTCCCCCTGGGGTGCAATCCCCACTTCTGGGCACGTCCGGTGTGGATGGAGCGACGGGCGTCTCGCCGATGCGCCCGGCCAGCAACGAGTATGAAATCTGTTTCAAGTGCCATGCCAACAGCACCAATAAGCCGCAGGTCACGTCCGGCTACTCCACCTACGGACGCACCGCGCAGCGCGTGACGGACAATACGGTCGCGGACCCGTACAACACCCGGCTGGAATTCAACTCCGCCTTTGCGCGCCACCCGGTCACCCAGCCCCGCTACAAAACCAGCACCGACATTCCCAGCCTGCGCGCCTCGATGCTCACTTTCACTGGCGGCACCGGACGCTCGTTGGGTGCGGGGACCTATCTCTACTGCACTGACTGCCACACGAATGACGCCGCGCGGGCCTCGGGGGGCGCCGGCCCCAATGGTCCTCACGGCTCGAGCTGGACGCACCTGCTCGAGCGCCGCTATGAGCAGGAAGTGCCTCCGGCCAGCCCGGGGGG
>JACOSF010000185.1 GCA_016179005.1 Acidobacteriota bacterium
GTACGCGGCAAGACGCTGGGGCTCATCGGCCTGGGCCGCGTGGGCGGGGAAGTGGCGCGGCGGGCGCGCGCGATGGAGATGCGCGTGGTGGCCTGCGATCCTTTTCTTTCGGAAACTGCCGCGCGCGACGCGGGCGCCGAGTTGGCGGGGTTCGACGAGCTGCTCGCGCGCGCCGACTTCATCTCGCTGCACACCGCGCTCAGCCCGGCCACGGAAAAAATGATCAACGCGGTGGCGATGGCGAAAATGAAACGCGGCGCGCGGCTGATCAATACCGCACGCGGCGAACTGGTGGATGAAGCTGCGCTGGCCGAGGCTTTGCGCTCCGGCCAACTCGCGGGGGCCGCACTGGACGTTTTTACCGTCGAGCCGCCGCGCGATTCACCGTTGCTGGCGCTCCCCAACGTGATTGCCACGCCGCACGTAGCCGGGTCCACAGCGGAAGCGCAGGAGGAAGTGGGGACGCTGATCGCGCAGCAGGTGCGCGATTATCTGGCCGAGGGCACGCTGCGCAACGCGGTCAATTTGCCCGCGCTCTCCGCCGAGCAGTACAGCCGCGTGCGGCCGTACCTGGTGTTGGGGGAACGGCTGGGGTCGCTCGTCGCGCAGGTGGCCGGCGGCGGGGTGGGTCGCGTACGCATCGCGTACGCCGGCGAGCCGGCGGAAATCGGGACGCACGTGGTGCGCAACGCCGTGCTGGCGGGCATCCTGAACACGGCGCTGGAAGAAAAAGTGAACCTGGTGAACGCCGCCGGAGTGGCGGCGGCCCGTGGACTCGCCGTGGAAGAACACACGCGCCGGCGCGAACAGGATTTTCCCAACACCATCGAAGTCACCGCGCTGCCCGGCGGCGCGGGGCGCACAATCAGCGTAGAGGGCACCGTGCTGTGGGGCTCCACACCGCGCATCCTGACGATTGACGGCATTCCGCTGGAGGCGCCGCTGGAAGGAATGATTCTGTTCACGCGCAACCGCGACGTCCCCGGCGTGATCGGCCAGATGGGCACCGTGCTCGGCAGCCAGGGCATCAACATCGCCACGTTCGCTCTCGGCCGCGCGCCGCAGCGTCCCGAAGCTTCGCGCGAGCAAAGCGAGGAACACATCCCCGAAGCGCTCGCTCTCATCGGCCTCGACGGCAATGTCCCCGATTCGATCGTGCAGCCGATCCGCGAGATTGCGGCGGTGATCGAAGCAAGGCTGGTGCGGCTTCCCTAAGTCAGAAATCAGAAGGCAAAAGTTGGAAGGTTGCAACGTTCAAACGTTTGAACGTTCAGCGTTAAGACCTGCCAGGACTCGAGGACTCCCGAGAATTCCGAACGTCCTATTCCCTTGCACTGCGGGCGGGAGCATAATGGCCCCAAGAGCGCCCATGCGGAAGGAGGTCCTCCATGACCATGTCCGCGCGCCTGAAAACCTATCTGGACGAGAACAAGGTCCACTACACGCTGATGTCGCACTCGCCGGCCTACACGGCGCAAGCCGCCGCGGCGACAATGCACGTGCCGGGCAAGGAGCTGGCCAAATCGGTGGTGGTCACGGCCGGCAGCCAGTCCGCGCTGGCGGTGCTTCCGGCGTCGTTCCACGTCAACCTGAAAAAACTCGGTGAGCTGCTGGGCAAGCCGACGCGCCTGGCCAGCGAGCAGGAGTTCATCAGCCTGTTCCCGGATTGCGAGCTGGGCGCGATGCCGCCCTTCGGCCAGCTTTACAAGCTGCCGGTGTATGTGGACCGCGCGCTCGAAGGCGACGAGGAAATCGTCTTCAACGCCGGAACGCACCGCGACGCCATCCGCATGAAGTATGCGGACTTCAAGCGCCTGGCTTCACCGCAGGTGGCCGACTTCGCCACGAAAGGCTGAAAACAGGGTTCAGGGACCAGGACACAGGCGGCCATTCGTTCGTCCATTCACCTTAAGAATAGGGAAGGAGAGGCGCGCGTTGCGCCGGAGGAAACTGCGGCGGGCTATCCTTTGATGACGCCCATGGGCCGGAGGCGAGCGACTTTGCGGGCGAGGCCTGCTTGGTGCACCACTTCCACGACGGCGTCGATGTCCTTGTAGGCCTCGGGGACTTCTTCGAGGATGCCGTCGCGGGTTTCGGCGCGCAGAATGATGCCCAGATCGGCGAGCTTCTGCGTTTCGACGCGCGCGTCGCGGCCTTTCTTCGCGGCGGTGCGGGACATCGCGCGGCCCGCTCCGTGGCAAACCGTGCCAAAAGATTCTTCCATCGCCTGCTGGTTGCCGACGAGGACGTAGCTCGCGGTGCCCATCGAGCCGGGAATGAGCACGGGCTGCCCTGCATCTTTGTACGCCGCGGGAATGAACGGCGAGCCCGCAGGGAAAGAGCGCGTAGCGCCTTTGCGGTGCACGAGCACATCTTTATCGCCGCCGTTCATTTTGTGCCGCTCGCGCTTGGCGATGTTGTGAGCCACGTCGTACACCACGCGCAGGGCCGCGCCCTCGCCAAAAAGTTTTTCGAAGGCCTTGCGCGTGAAGTGCGTGATGGCCTGGCGGTTGGCCCAGGCAAAATTCGCCGCCGCGGCCATGGCTGCCAGGTACTGTTCGCCTTCCGGCTTGTGGATGGGCACGCAGGCGAGCTGCCGGTCGGGCAGCTCGATGGAGTAGCGGCGCATCGCTTCGTTCATCACCTTCAAATAATCGGTGCACACCTGGTGGCCCAGCCCGCGCGAGCCGCAGTGGATCAGCACCACCACCTGGTCTTCGCGCAGCCCGAAGGCCTCCGCGATTTGCGGCTCATAGATTTTCTGCACGAACTGCACTTCAAGAAAATGATTACCGCTGCCGAGCGTGCCGATCTGCGTGCGGCCGCGCTGCTTGGCGCGGTCGGAGACGTGCCGCGCGTCGGCGCCGGCCATGCAGCCAGACTCCTCGCAGAACTCCACGTCCGCCGGTTCGCCGTAGCCGCGCTCGACCACCCACGCCGCGCCGCGCTCCAGCACCTCATTCAGCTCCGCAAAACTGCACGGGACGCTGCCTTGCGAGCCCGTGCCCGCCGGCACGTCGCGGAAAAGCTGATTGACCAGCTCCTTCAGCTTGGGCGTCACTTCATCTTTGTGCAGCGCGCTGGCCAGCAGGCGCACGCCGCAGTTGATGTCGAAGCCGACGCCGCCCGGCGAGATCACGCCCTTCTGCCAGTCAGTGGCGGCCACGCCGCCGATAGGGAAGCCGTAGCCCTGGTGAATGTCCGGCATGGCCAGCGAGCGGCCGACAATTCCCGGGAGGAAGGCCACGTTCATGGCCTGCTCGAGGGAGAGGTCTTTCACGATCTGCTCCATGAGCGTCTCGTCGGCATAGATGAGCGCGTCGGTGAGCATGCCGGGCTTGGTTCCGCGGGGCACCAGCCAGCGGTA
>JACOSF010000186.1 GCA_016179005.1 Acidobacteriota bacterium
ATTCCTTCCGGCATTCCGGGCAGTAGAACTGATACTGAGGCATGGCGTCCTCCCTCAGTTGGCAGGCGATCCACAAAAATGATAGTCCGCCGGCCTGGGTGAATCAATCTTCCGGGCGCGGCGAATGCTGGCGGCTGGTGGCTGAAGCGATTAGAATGGCGCGGCATGTCTGAAGCATTGCTCATCACCGGATGCAAGCAACTCCTGACGCTGCGCGGGCCTGTACCGAGGCGCGGGCGCGCGTTGCGCGACCCCGGAATCATCCCGGATGGCGCGCTGCTGGTGCGTGACGGCCGCATCGTGGCCGTGGGCACGCAGAAGGCAATCGAACGCCGGAAAGATACACGCCGCGCAAAGAAACTCGACCTGGGCGGAGGAGTTATTTTGCCCGGGTTCGTGGATTCGCATACGCACCTCGTTTTTGCCGGCAACCGCGCCGAAGAATACGAGCAGCGGATTTCCGGCGCGACGTACGAACAGATCGCCAGGGCCGGCGGCGGAATTCTCTCCACGGTGCGCAAGGTGCGTGCCGCGGATGCCGATGTGCTTTTTGCGCGCGCGTCCAGGTGGATTAGCGATTTTGCCGCCTACGGCACCACCACCGTCGAAGCCAAGAGCGGCTACGGCCTTAGCCCCACCAGCGAAGTGAAAATACTCCGGGTCCTGGCGGGCCTGCGCTGCACCCAGCGCCTTGAAATTGTTTCCACATTCATGGGTGCTCATGTTGTGCCGGTCGAATTTCGCAATCGCCCGGACGCTTACATGGATTTGCTCATACACAAAGTGATTCCCGTCGTCGCAACGGAGGGTGCCGAATTCTGCGACGTTTTCTGCGATCGTGGCGCGTTCACCGTCGAGCAGGCGCGGCGGATTCTGACCGCGGGACGCGCTTGCGGTCTGGCACCAAGAATTCACGCCGAGCAGCTCGCGCGTACCGGCGCCGCGCGGCTGGCGGTAGAGCTCCACGCGGCTAGCGCAGATCATCTCGAAAAAGTGAATGCTGCGGACATTCGCGCTCTTGCGGCGTCGGATGTCACCTGCACCCTCTTGCCCGGCTGCTGCTTCCATCTCGGCCTCGCGCACTATGCGCCCGCGCGCAAACTGATTGATGCGGGCGCGATTGTCGCGCTGGCTACCGACTTCAACCCGGGCACCAGCCCCACGCTGAACATGCAGATGGTGCTCTCGCTCGCGTGCACGCAGATGCGCATGACGCCCGCCGAAGCCATCGCCGCAGCGACCATCAACGCCGCCTATTCTCTGCGCCGCGCCGACCGCATCGGCTCGCTCGAGGTTGGCAAGTTCGCAGACCTAGCGGTGTTCAATTTGGAGGACTACCGCGAAATACCTTATTATTTTGGGGTGAACCACTGCCGCCTGACGATGAAGCGCGGCTCGGTGCTTCACGGCTCCTCCAAAATGCAGGAGGGATGACCAACTAGACGCGATGCGACGAATCGTTGAATGCGTGCCGAATTTTTCCGAGGGGCGTGACGCCGCGCGGGTGGACGCGCTGGTGGACGCCATGCGCGCGGTCGCCGGCGTCTATGTGCTCGACCGCGAGATGGATTCCGACCACAACCGCTGTGTGATCACGCTTGCAGGCGAGCCGGACGCCGTGGCTGAAGCGGCGCTGCTCGGCGTGGGCAAGGCGCTCGAGCTGATTGATCTCACAAATCACAGCGGCGCGCATCCGCGCATCGGCGCAACGGACGTGGTGCCCTTCATCCCCATCGAGGGCGTGAGCATCGAAGACTGCGTGCACCTCGCGAAAAAGGTCGGCCGCGAAATCTGGGAGCGCTATCGCATTCCTGTCTATTACTACGAGGCCGCGGCGCAGCGTGCGGATCGCACCAACCTCGAAAACATCCGCAAAGGACAATTCGAAGGGCTTGCGCAGGAAGTGCTGACAAATCCCGATCGCGCGCCCGACGTGGGCGAGCCGCGCCTGCATCCCACCGCGGGCGCGACAGTGGTTGGCGCGCGAAAGTTCCTGATCGCCTACAACATCAACCTGAACACGCCGGACGTGGAAATCGCGAAAAAGATTGCGAAGGCCATCCGCTTTTCCACCGGCGGGCTGCGCTACGCCAAGGCCATGGGCGTGGACCTGCGCGCGCGCAATCTGGCGCAGGTCTCCATCAACATGACCGACTTCGAGCAGACGCCGCTGCACCGCGTGTTCGAGATGGTGAAGCGCGAAGCGGCGCGCTACGGCGTAATGATTGTGGGCAGCGAAATTGTCGGGTTGGTTCCGAAGCGCGCCATCGAGCTCACCGCCGATTTCTATCTGCAACTGGAAAACTTCTCTCCGATGCAGGTGCTGGAAAACCGCCTGGCCGCTTCGCTGGCCGCGGCGCCCCGCGCGGAGGGGGATAGCCAAGGAGGATTCGCGGCGCTGGCTCAGCCATTTCTCGAAGCGGTGGCCGAGGCGACGCCGACGCCGGGCGGCGGCAGCGTTTCCGCGCTGGCCGGAGCGCTGGCGGCAAGCCTAGGGCAAATGGTTGCGGGGCTATCGCGCAAGAAGAAATCGCAGGCGGCATTTGTGGATCAGTTGAGCTCGGCGATCGAGGAATTGCGCCAAGCCGCCGCCGCGCTGGCGAACGCGATTGACCGCGACGCCGCCTCCTACGA
>JACOSF010000121.1 GCA_016179005.1 Acidobacteriota bacterium
CGGCGCCCAATCTTTCCGGCTGGCGGGGCCGCGTCTCACCGGTGGACCTGGCCACGGCCATGTGGAATCACGGCCCGGTGATGCTGGGACGCATGCGCGAGCAGCAGATTCCGTGGCCGGAGTTCCGGCCGGGAGAGATGGTGGATCTGATGGAATTCCTCAACCGCGGCCTCACTGCAGAGCACCGAACGGAGTCGCGACGATGAAGCTTCCTCCGATCAACCGCAGAAAGTTTCTTGGCGTGGCGGGCGGCGGAGCGCTGGGCGTGGCGACTTCCGGAGTAACCGTGCAAGGGCTGAGTGCGCTCAACGCCGCGATCGAGCGGGAGGAAGTGCACGTTCCGAGGGGGCCGGAGGCGTGGCGGTTGAGCGTCTGCTCGCTGTGCCCGGCGGGCTGCGGGTTGCGCGTGCGCACGATTGGGAAACGCGCGGTGAGAATACAGGGGAACCCCTTGCATCCAGTCAACCGCGGCGGCTTGTGCCCGCGGGGAGTGGCCGGGTTGCAGGTGCTTTACCATCCGGACCGGCTGCAGGCGCCGCAGAAAAACATCGGCAGCCGCGAGGCGCCGCGCTGGAAGGAAATCGCTTGGGACGAAGCGATCAATATTCTGGCGCAGCGGCTGGGCGACTTGCAGAAGCGGGAGCGGCCGCATTCGGCAGTGTTTATCAGCGGAACCTGCGGTCACCTCCGTCAACGGCTCTTCCAGCGATTCCTGAGTGCTTACGGCTCGCCGAACTTCTTCCGTTTTCCTCCGAAGATGGACGGCGCGCCGGCCGCCGCTTTTCTCCAGCAAGGAGTGACCGACGGCATCGCCTACGACCTGGAAGGAACCCAATACGTGCTGAGCTTCGGGGCCAATCTTCTGGAGGGATGGGGCTCGCCGGTCAGCACCATGCGCGCTTTCGGGAGTTGGCGGGATTCCTCCGGCGGCCGGCGCACGAAATTCGTACAGATCGAGCCGCGGCTCTCTCCCACGGCGGCGCGAGCCGACGAATGGGTGGCGGTGAGACCAGGTACGGAAGCGGCGCTGGCTCTGGGCATGGCCTATGTGCTGATTACCGAAGGGCTCTTGGACACGCAGTTTATCGAGGAACACACCTTCGGGTTCGAAGATTGGAAAGACGCGAGCGGCCGCACGCACACAGGTTTCCGCTCGCTGGTGTTGAGCGAGTACCGGCTGAATGAAGTCGCGGCCATCACCCAGACCCCCATTGAGACGATCTTGCGAGTTGCGCGCGAGTTTGGCCGCAACCGCCCGGCGCTCGCCATCGGTGGGCGGGCGGGCCATCTGGGGTCCGGGGATCTCTACACCGCAATGGCCGTCCACAGCTTGAACGCTCTGGTGGGCAGCCTGGAAGTCCCCGGTGGGCTGTTGGTGCGTCCGGAAATCCCCGGTGAAGAAGAGTTGCACGGGCCAGGGGGAAATCATCTTCCGCCAAGCGCGGTCAACCATGAGGAACACCCCCTTCCTTGGGCTGACGTGAGTCGCTTGCCGGATGCGATTTCGAGCGCGAAGCCGTATCCGATTCAGGTGGTCCTCGTGCACGGCGCGGACCCGGTCTTCTCGCTGCCCAACGGCGAACGGTACGCGCAGGCGCTGAGGCGCGTGCCCTTCGTGGTCTCCTTCGCCTCGTTCTTGAACGAAACGTCGGCCTGTGCCGACCTGCTGCTGCCGGATTGCACCGACCTAGAGAAATGGCAGGAGTCCGCCTCGCCACCCACGTTTGAATTCCCGCTGGTATCCATCTCGCCGCCGGTGGTGGAGCCGGCGCACAAGACGCGGGACACCGCCGATGTGCTGCTGGCTGTGGCGCGCGCCCTAGGGGGCAATGTCAGCGCGGCCCTGCCGGAGTCAACGGTCGAGGAATTCCTGCGTGGCGAGGTTGGGAAACTTTTTGCGGCCCAGGCCGGCTACACCTTTAGCTCAAGCCTGGAGGAAACCTGGAACCGAATGTCCGAACGCTCGGGCTGGTGGGTTCCCACCTTCTCCACTCGAGAGGCTCTTTGGGAACAGATGAAGGAGAAAGGCGGCTGGTGGGAACCCACCAACTACTACGGAGAATGGAACCGCGTTCTGCGCACACCTTCGGGGAGATTTGAATTCTACTCACAGCGGTTGGCGGAGTGGGCCAAGAGCCACCCCGAAGTTGTCAAAGCCAACGGACTGCAACCCGGGGACGACCATGTTTGCCTGCCGCATCAACCGCACCTCCCGGACGCTCCCAGGGAATTCCCGCTGCTGCTGATCCCGGTGGAAGTTCTTCCGCTGGCCGGAGGACAGGGGGCCGAGCTGCCGTATTTGCAGCAGATCGCGGGACACCACGTATTCGAACATTGGGAAAGCTGGCTGGAGATGAATCCGCAAACGGCAGCCGAATTGGGCCTGGAGGACGGCGAACAGGTGCGGGTGGAATCGCCGCGGGGGAGCGCCACAGTGCGCTTGCGGCTCTACGCGGGGGCGCGTCCGGGGGTGGTCCATTTGCCGTTGGGCTACGGACGAACCTATGGAAGTGCGTGGGCCTGCCGGGGAGTCAACCCCATGAAGCTCGTCGCTGGTGAAGGGAAGCCGCCCATGGAAACGCTGCAACCAACGCAGACCTTTGTCCGAGTTTACCGGATCTGAGGAGCAACCGATGCCCCGCTGGGGAATGGTGATCGATTTGGCCAAATGCACAGGCTGCCAAGCCTGCGTGGTGGCTTGTCAGAGCGAAAACAATGTGCCCTGTGTCGAGCCGGAACAAGCGGCCATCGGGCGCATCTTCGCTTGGCTGGCGGTGCTGCCGGAGATCAAGGGCGCCTACCCGCGAGTTTCGATGGGGATGCTGCCGCTTCCGTGCCAGCACTGCGACAGCCCGCCGTGCATCCGGGTTTGCCCGGTGTCGGCCACGGGGATCACGCCGGAAGGCGTGGTGCGGCAGACCTATCCCCGCTGCATCGGCTGTCGCTATTGCACGAATGCGTGTCCGTACACGCGGCGGATGTTCAACTGGTACCGGCCGGAGTTCCCGGGGGAACTGCAACAGGCGTTGAACCCAGATGTATCCGTGCGGCCAAAGGGCGTGGTTGAAAAGTGCACGCTCTGCCATCACCGGCGGCTGCAAGCCCGGGAAACTGCGCGCAGCGAAAAGCGGCCGCTGGCGGCGGAAGCCGAATATGTGCCGGCGTGCGTGGAAATCTGTCCGGCCAAGGCGATGTACTTCGGGGACTTGGACGAGCCAAGCAGCGCGGTCGCCGAGCTCGCCCGGAGTCCACGCGCGTACCGCTATCTGGAAGAGTTGGGCACGGAGCCCAAAGTGATCTACCTCTCCGAAGGAGAATGGTCCGGTGGAAAAGAAGCCCAACAGTAGTGCGGAAGCGCTGGGTCCGGAGGCGGTCCTGGTCCAGCCCATCATCGCCACTCGCAGTTCGTTCTATCATTTGGCGCTGTTTCTGCTGGGCTTCACTTCCGTCGCTTTCTTCGCGTGGCTGCGCCAGTTGCGTTGGGGACTCGGAATCACCGGGCTGAACGTGCCGGTCTACTGGGGTTTCTACATCACCAACTTTGTGTTCTTTATCGGCATCAGCCACGCCGGAACTTTGATCTCTGCCATCTTGCGTCTTTGCCATGCGGAGTGGCGTCGCTCCATCACCCGCGCCGCGGAAGTGATCACCGTGCTGGTGCTCTTTTTCGGTGTGGGCAGCATCATCGTGGATCTGGGGCGGCCCGATCGCATGCTCAACGTCCTCAAGCATCCCAACTTTCGCTCGCCACTGCTGTGGGACGTATGCAGCGTCAGCACCTATTTGTTGGCCAGCAGCATCTACCTCTATCTTCCATTGATTCCGGATCTCGCCATCTTGCGCGATCACGGCGGCAAGTACACGCGCTTCTACCGGCTCCTCGCGCTGAACTGGCAAGGCACCGAGCGACAGCGAAAGTTGCTCGACCGCTGCATCGCCGTGATGGCTGTGCTGGTCATCCCCATCGCTATCTCCGTGCACACGGTCGTCTCGTGGGTCTTCGGCATGACCGTGCAGCCGATGTGGCACTCCACCATCTTCGGGCCATATTTCGTGGTCGGCGCGATTTTCTCCGGTATTGCATCGCTCATCATCGCCATGGCGCTGATCCGGCGGATCTACTACCTGCAAAACTACTTGAAAGACATCCACTTCAACAACCTGGGCACATTGCTGCTGGTGTTCGCGCTGCTGTGGTTCTACTTCACTTTTGCGGAACTCATCACTACCTACTACGGGCACGACCCGGCGCACCTGCTCGTTTTCTACTCCAAGTTGACTGGGCGCTTCGCACACCTGTTCTGGACCATGGTGATCACTTGCTTCTTGATCCCCGTAGGGATCCTGGTGCGGCGCGAGACACGCACGGTAACGGGCACGGTGATCGCATCGGTCTCGATCTTGATTGGGATGTGGCTGGAACGATATACCATCGTCGTTCCCACCCTTTCTAACCCGCGCGTTCCCTGGGCCAAGGTCTTCTACAACCCCACCTGGGTAGAGATCGCCATGACCTTGGGCTTCGGCGCCACCTTCATTTTTCTTTACATGTTGTTCACCAAGTTCTTCCCCATCGTCTCCATCTGGGAAGTCCAGGAAGGGCGAGAGGTCGCGCTGGAGGAGGTTGCCGAGCGGGTAAAGTCGTATTTGCCTGGCCCGGAG
>JACOSF010000187.1 GCA_016179005.1 Acidobacteriota bacterium
ACAGAAGGCCGAGGCGCGCGTGGATTCGTTTCCGAAAGAAGTTTTTCAGGCGGAAGTGGAGCAGATCAACCAGAAGGCGGAGTTTTTACCGCGCAATGTGCAGACGCGGGCGGAACGGGTGCACCAGATGTTCGGCGTGAAACTCCGCATCAGCGACCCCAGCGGGAAAGTGAAGGCGGGCATGGCGGCGGATGTGAAGATGAAGATAGTGGCGAGTGATCGGGTGATTGAGTGAATGGTGATTGAGTGATTGAAAGACAAGGACACCGTTGAAGAGTTAAAGGGTTGAAGGGTTAAAGAGTCCACGAACAAATATGAAAGAGAAAGAGCGCAGGCTCGGAGAGACAGAAGCATTGCCGGATGGCGCGGCGATTCACGCGCAGGGGTTGGTGCGGCGGTTCGGCAAGTTTGTCGCCGTGGACGGCGTGGACCTGCGCGTGGACAAGGGCGAAGTGTTCGGATTTCTGGGGCCGAACGGAAGCGGCAAAACCACGGTGATCAAAATGCTGACCGGCCTGCTTCCGCTCTCGGGCGGCGCCGCGTGGGTGGACGGGCTGGACGTGCGCATGGACGCGGAAGGCGTGCGCGAGCGGATCGGGTACATGTCACAGAAATTTTCGCTGTACGACGACCTGACGGTGACGGAGAACATGACGTTCTACGGCACGATCTACGGCCTGCGCAACGCGCGGCTGAAACAGCGCATGGAGGCAACCATCGAATTGAACGGGCTCGAGCCGTACGTGAACCGCCAGGCGGGAAAACTTTCCGGCGGGTGGAAGCAGCGGCTGGCGCTGGGCTGCGCGATGCTCCACGAGCCGAAGATGATGTTTCTGGACGAGCCGACGGCGGGGATCGATCCGGTGGCGCGGCGGCAACTGTGGGATTTGATTTTCGAGCTGAGCGGGCACGGCGTCACGTTTTTCGTGACCACGCACTACATTGATGAGGCGGAGCGGTGCAGCCACGTGGGCTACATCTACTACGGCAGAATGATCGCCGACGGGACGCCGGCGGAGTTGAAGGCCCTGCCGGACGTGCGCCCGGCGGGCACCAAGCGCGTGGAAATCACCGCGCCGGAAATCACGCGGGCGCTGCGGCTGGCGCGGGCCATGGACGGCATCCGCAGCGCGACGGTGTTCGGGCAGTCCATCCACGCGCTGGTGGAAGAGCGTTTTGATTTGGGCGAGATGCGCGACGCGCTGTCCGGGCACGGCATCCATGTCACGGAGGTGCGCACGTTGGAGCCGAGCCTGGAGGATGTGTTCGTGGAGCTGACCTACAAGCATAAGGCGGTGGGAGGCTGGGCAACGGAATAGAAGCTGGAGGGGCGACATGCGTAATCCGATCACGGGGGAAACGATTCGGGTCAATCCGTTTCGGGGGTTCCGGTCGATTGTGTACAAGGAAGTGCTGCACATCCGGCGGGACTTCATGACCGTGTTCTTCGCCATGTTCATCCCCACGCTGCAAATGATCGTGCTGGGCTTCGGGATCGACACGAACATCCGGCAGGTGAACACCGTCGTCTTCGATGAAAACGGGAAGAAGGAAAGCCGGGAGCTGATTGACCGGCTGCGCAATTCGGACACGTTTCGCGTGCGGGAGTTCGTGCAGTCGGACGCGGCGCTGAACGACGCGATCGTCGGCGGACGGGCCAAGGTGGGGATCAAGATCCCCTACGACTACTCGCGGCAATTGTTGGACCGCAGCACGGCGCAGGTGCTGGTGCTAATTGACGGGTCGGATTCGTCGGTGGCGGGACAGGCCATCAACGTGGCCACGTCCATCGGGTTCGAGGAATCGCTGCGCCGCGCGCTGCCGCCGCGCTACGCCATTCCCGTGGAGGTGCGGCCGAAGCTGTTATTCAACCCGGATTCGCGTTCGCCGAATTTCTTTTTGCCCGGACTGGTGGCCGTGCTGCTGCTGTTTTTCACCGCGTTTCTGACGGCGCTGGCCATCGTGCGGGAAAAAGAGCGCGGGACGCTGGAACAACTGTTTGTGACGCCGGTGCGGCCGCTGGGCCTGCTGCTGGGAAAACTGGTGCCGTACTTCGCGATCGGGTTGATGGGCCTCTCCGCGCTGCTGTTTTTCATGCGCACGGTGTTCCAAGTGCCCATCGCCGGACACGTGCTGCTGCTCTACGCGCTGGCCACGCCGTACCTGTTCGTGAACCTGTCCATCGGGCTGCTGATTTCTTCGCGGGCCAACACGCAGCCCGAAGCGATGCAGTTGTCCATGATGGTCATCCTGCCGACGATTTTCTTCAGTGGATATATTTTCCCGCGCGAGACGATGCCCCTGCCGTTCTACATCCTGAGCTTCTTCGTGCCCGGCACGTATTTCGTGAATATCTCGCGCGGCATCATCCTTCGCGGCGCGGGGATTCAACACCTGTGGAGCGACGGGCTGGTGCTGCTGGGCATGGGCGTGTTGCTGCTGCTGGCCGCGGCGAAACGGTTCCAGAAGAAAGTGATTGCAACCTAGAAAACGAAAATAGAAAAGAGAAATCAGAAAAGTTCAAATTCAAGAGCAAATCGTTGAACCGGAGGAGAAATGGCACGCATTGAAGGCGTCGATCCAAACAAGACTTCGTTCCTGATGCGGCAGGTGTTCAAAAAGGTCCGCGATCTATTCGGAAAGAACTTGACGCCGCAGAAGATCCAGGCGCGTGTGCCGCGCGTCTTCTGGGTGAGCACGATCACCGAGCTGCTGCTCGGGCAGAAAGCCAAGATCCCGCTCCGACAGCGCTCGATCGTGCAGTTGCGGACGGCGGCGCGCGTCGGCTGTCCGTTTTGAATCGACATCAATTCTGCCGGCGGCAGAATGTACGGTCTCAGCGACGAAGAGATCGCGGCACTTCTGAACAGGGATTTCGAGAAGTTCTCCGCACCGGAGCGGGCACTGCTGCGCCTTGCGGACGCGCTGGCCGACACACCCGTCAACGTCAGCGACGAGCTCTACGCCGAGCTGCGCAAGCACTTTTCCGAAGTGGAACTGATCGAACTCGCCGCTGACGCCGCACAGGAGAACTACCGGGCACGCTGGAACCGCGCATTCGACGTCGGCAGCGACGCGCTGTACTGCGTGATCCCGGAGCGCTAGGCTTTCATTGGTTACGCGGGCTTGCCGGTGTAATGCTCTTCGCGGTGGACGGCGGAGTGGTCCTCGAGAGATTCGAGGTGAGTGATGACCTCGGCGGGGAGCGTGAGCAGCGCGGGGAGTTTTTCTTCGAGCAGCGTGGCGCGGCGATGCGCTTCGCCGACGGGGAGATCGTAGGGAAAGAGCAGATGGACTTCGACGAGGATGCGGTAGCCGGTGGTGCGGAAACGCACGCCGTGATACTGCAAGCCGAGCTCGGTGCAGAGGGCGTCGAGTTTTTCGCGCAGGCCGCGGCCGGTGTCGGGGTCGGCGTAGTCCATCAGTCCGCGCACAGAGCGCCACACCAGATGGCCGCCGGACCAGAGGATGTTGAGCGCGACGGCGATGGCGCAAAGCGGGTCGAGCGGCTTCCAACCGGTCAGCAAAACAAGTGAAAGACCACCGACAACGCCGAAGCTGGTCCAGGAGTCGGTGAGCACGTGCTTGCCGTTGGCTTCGAGGATGAGCGAATGATTGCGCTTGCCGGTGCGCACCAGGTACCAGCCGAGCGCGGCGTTGATGAGCGCGGCAGCGAGGACGACCAACGTGCCGAAGCCGAGGTTTTGAATCTCGAGGCCGCGAATCCATTTCAGGATTGCCGAGTAGATGATGTAGCCCGCCGCAAGAATAATCATGGCGCCTTCGAAGCCGGCGGAGAAAAACGTGATGCGCTCGTAGCCGTAGAGGAAACGCTGGTCGGCAGGACGCGTGCTGAGGCGCAACGAGAAAGCGGCGAAGGCCACGGCGACAACGTGGATGACGGACTCGGCGGCGTCGGAGAGGATGGCGGCGGAACCAGTGAAGAAGTAGGCGGTGGTCTTGCCGAGAAACATCAGCACGCCAAAGATGAGCGAGAGACGCATGGCCAAGCGCGTGTCGCGGAGGGCCGAGGCGTCGAGGGAGAGAGGAGGGTCCATGGGCGGAGCATAGCATAGGGTGTAGGGTCGGATTTAGGGTGTAGAAAAATCAGAACTCAGAAATCAGAAGTCAGAAGGAAAACCAAATCCGAATTCTGCGGCCTATTTTCCATTTTCTATTTTCGTCTTTTGCGTTACGAAGAGCGGACTTGCGTCAATCGTTCGCGGTTGAGGCGCACCTCGAACAAGTCGGGGCGGGAGTAGTGGCCGGCGACGTCGAGGGTGAGTTTTTCTTCGGCGATGCGGTCGAGATCGAGCTCGGCGGTGAGGAGTTCTTCGCGTCCGCGGACGGGCTCGAGGAGATAGGCGCCGTCGGGGCCGATGACGGCGGAGCCGCCGGCAAGGAGCACGTCGGCAAGCAGCACGTCAGGCGCGGCGGCGACGTTCTCCGGCAACTCGAAATCAGCGGGCAGTGCGGATTTGGTCATGTACGCGGCAGCGACGAGGACGAAGGCGCGGCCCTCGAACGCGTAGTGCCGCGAGCAGAGCTGATACATCTCGCTGCAATGCGGCCACGCGGCCACGTGGATCTGCTCGCCGTCGGCGTGCAGGACGTGGCGGCTGAGCGGCATCCAGTGCTCCCAGCAGATCAGGCCGCCGACGCGGGCGCCGGCGATGTCGTGCGCGCGGAGGCCG
>JACOSF010000122.1 GCA_016179005.1 Acidobacteriota bacterium
AGCGCGCCGTGCAACTCGATCCCAATTTTGCTCCCGCCTGGGCCGCGTTGAGCCGTCGCTACAATTACGCCTCGAATTACGGCGCCCAAGGCAACGCCACATATCGCCGCGCCGAAGAAGCCGCCAGCCGCGCGCTGGCGCTCGATCCGGAGTTCGTCGAAGCGGAAGGACTTTCCATTCAGTATCACGTCGAGCGCGGCAACTGGAATCTCGCCTACGACGAGGCCAATGCGCTGGTGCGCAAGCGTCCGGAAAACGCCCAGGCCCATTTCACTCTCGCCTACATCTTGCGCTATGGCGGGCTCAACGACGAAGCCATCCGCGAATGCGAGGCGGCCATGCGCCTCGACGCGCACGAACGCCGTTTTCGCTCTTGCTCGATTCCCTTTCTGTACGCTGGAAATATTGACCGCGCGATTGAGTTTTCCAATCTCGACCGCGGTTCGCAATGGGCGCAGTCCACCATCTATCAATCCTTGCTCCGGCAGGGCCGGGTGAAAGAAGCACAGCGGATGACCGGCATGGATTTTATTCCCTTGATTCAGGCGTGCTTCGAACGCCGGCCTCGTGCGGAAATCGCCAAGCTTTGGGCCGGCCTGGAAGCAGATGAAATGAGCTTTCCCGACCCGGAGCCGAAATATTTTGATGGTTCCGCTCTGGTCTATTGCGGCCTCCATGATGAAGGCCTGCGCCTGCTGCGAAAGGCCGTGGAAAGCAATTACTGCGCCGTCCCCGCCATGGACAACGACCCGCTGTGGGATTCTGTCCGCAAAACGCCGGAATTCGCCGCCATCCGCAAAGACGCCATGGCCTGCCGCGATCGCGCGCTGGCCCACGTGCAGCAAAAAAACCGCCGAGAAAATCGAAAATAGAAAAGAGAAATTAGAAAATAGGAATTCCTTTCTTACTTCTAATTTCTGACCTCTGATTTCTGATTTCTGATTTCTGACTTCTGACTTCTGCCTCCCCCTCTGCCACTCTGCAACTCTTCCTCTGCGTTCTCTGTGCCTACTCTGTGTCCTCTGTGTTGATGTTTTGCGTTTGCCGCCCTTCCTATTTTCTATTTTCTCTTTTCTATTTTCTATCATCTCCAATCTGCGTAATCTGTGGATGCCATGAACTGGCTCCGCGAGCGAATTCGCTTTGACCGCAACGAACTCTCCGGCGCGTTCGGAGACATCGGCACGGATTTCCCGCTGCTGGTGGGGATGATCCTTGCCGCCGGGCTCGACGCGCCCAGCGTGCTGATTATTTTTGGCGCTATGCAAGTGCTTACGGGACTCGCCTACGGCATGCCCATGCCCGTGCAGCCGCTGAAGGCCATGGCGGTGATCGTCATCACGCAAAAGCTCGCGCCCAACGTGCTCTACGGCGGCGGGCTGGCTATCGGCATCGTCATGCTGCTGCTCACGCTGACCGGACTCATCGGCTGGGTGGCGCGTATCGTGCCGAAGAGCGTCGTGCGCGGCGTGCAATTTGGATTGGGGATGCAGCTTGCGTCGCTTGCGCTGCGCGACTACGTCACTTCCGACGGCTGGCACGGCTACGCGCTGGCCGCTGTGGCGTTTGCGCTGACGCTCGCGCTGCTTGGCAACCGAAAATTTCCTCCCGCGCCGTTCATTATTTTGCTGGGCGTCGCCTACGCGCTGCTCTTCAAGCTCGACGGCGGCGCGTTCTCGCACGCTGCGGGACTCCGCCTGCCGCAATTCCATAAGCTAGAGTGGGCCGACGTGCTCACCGGATTTCTCGTCCTCGCGCTGCCGCAACTGCCGCTGTCGCTGGGAAATGCGATTCTCGCGTCGCAGCGCGTGGCCACCGACTTGTTCCCTGAAAAAAAGGTGAGCGTGCGAAAAATCAGCTTCACGTATTCACTAATGAACATAGTGAGCCCGTTCTTCAGCGGTGTGCCGACGTGCCACGGCTCGGGGGGCATCGCCGGGCACTACACCTTCGGCGGACGTACCGGCGGCAGCGTGGTCATCTACGGCGCGATGTATCTCACACTGGGGCTTTTTCTGGGCGGAGGATTTCAGGCCGCTGTGAAATTGTTTCCGCTGCCCGTGCTCGGCGTGATTTTGCTGTTCGAGGCGCTGGCGCTGATGAAGCTCGTGCGCGACATGTTTTCCAACGCCGCGGATTTCTTCATCGTTCTCCTCGTCGGCCTCATCGCCTTCGGCCTGCCCTACGGCTACGTCCTCGGCGTGGTCCTCGGCACGCTGATTGTCTATTTCGGAAAACGCATCCTGCAACCGGAGCCGAACGCAGACGTGCGCAAATGAACGCGGATGCGCTTTTGGAGTGCGGCGGCTTGACGCCGCTTTGTTGGGACTCTGCCTGCCAGTGCAAAGGGTGCGTAGCGGCAGGTCTTTAGACCGCCCGTCAGCCAATCACTGAGGGTGATGCTATGCCATAATTGGCATATCCTGTAATCTTGAAGCCTGCCTTCGTTTTAGGAGGGCTAGTATGCGGTCCAAATCCGGTTACACAGTCAGCAGTGGCAATGTCTTTGCCGACCTGGGCTTTCCAAACGCGGAAGAGATGCTCGCCAAGGCGGAGCTGGCCCACAAAATCACCGCGATCATCCAGCGCCGTGGGCTCACCCAGGCTCGGGCCGCCGCTCTGCTCGGAGTCGACCAGCCCAAAGTGTCGGCGCTCAAGCGCGGCCGTCTTTCTGGCTTTTCGCTCGAACGGCTCGTGCGCTTCCTGATCTTGCTGGGCCGCGATGTGCAGATTGTTGTCCGGCAGCGCCGCCTCGTGCGCCGCGGCCGCGCCCGCCTCCTCGTCGCCTGAGCGGGACGCATTGTAGGGGCGCTGCTTGCTGCGCCCATGTAGCCCGCCTCTTCAGAGGCGGGATCTTCTGCTTCGCGGAAAAATATTCCGCCGCAACGTCGCCGCTCATGCCCACGTACGCGGCGGGACTCATGGCCGATCACCGCGCCATCACCGAGAATTTACCGATGGTCCTGGACATTTTGAAAAAGTACGCCGCGTGAAGAGCCCCTAGGAGTTGCGAAATAACCAATGGGAGATAGCGACGACAGACTTCCGTCAAGCAGTACGCTTTCAAGAGTCGGAGTGACTTTGCGCGGATTCCCTAGCGAAGAGGCTGCCAAGAAAGCCTGGGACATCGTAGGAGCATGTTTGTGGATGCTAGGTGCCGACATCGACCTGCAAAGACTGGATGGCGTAACGATAGCTTACGACTATGATGTTGCTTTAAGTGAATTAAACCGCGGGTATGAACAAACTCGCGAGCTGAAGCGCACGGAGGATGAGTTTGCAATTGGTGTTGCAATGGCCCCTCCTGTCCTTCGAGACGGGCAGGTCCGCTCTCACTTGATTCTACATGGAGTCATTTCAGAATGGCTTCAAGATGAGGCCAATCCTTGTCATGCTCTGGCGCTTTACACACTGGCCCACGAAGCCGCACACGTTGAAGACCTTTATTTTCGCGACCGGGCCTCACCAGGCGTGCTCCTAAGCCTGCGACTTCCACACGAGGAAGCGGTTTTATTCGAGATTGCAGATGCTTGTTGGAGTGAGTATGCGGCGTCTCGGCGAAGCGCCTATGTTTACCCGAAGCAAGGCCAGCAGTATGAAGACACATTCTGTGACGTATTGGATGGTGCTTGAAAGCGGGGCAACGAGTCGATCCTACGATATCGCGTACACGGCGACATTGGGACGCTCTTGTCACAACTAACAGCCGAATATGGAGGACTTGCGAAGTATGCTGCGTACCTCGGTGGGCATCTTGCCGGACTAGGCCGGAATCTTGCGGCGGCCGCACCGATGGCCCAAAAGCTTATCGAAGAAAATGGCTACTTCTCGCCTCTTTTTCAAACCCTAACTGAACGCCTAGAAAGCATGTGGAGGACTCGAGAATCTTGGGCTGGTTTGAACGCTTATGATCCATTGACCAAGTTCGCCCGTGAGCTTCTACGCGCCGGAGGGATAGAGCTGTCCATGCGCGGTGGGCAGCTCTACGTTGACGTGCCTTTCACAGAAGAGACAATGCCCTAAATAAATTTCGCAACGAGTGGCCCAAGCTTCGATTTGGGGGCGTGTGGCCCGTGCTTCCCGATGGGTTTTGCGGGGAAGGATGGGCTGCCCTCCACGCTTATGATAGGTACTATTTTTCCCTCGACGACTTGCCCATCAGCCAGCTGCGTCATGTGGATAGTCTCCCCAACTAGTCCTTGAATGTCAGGTCTTCGAGTTCCCATCTGTTTTTGCCGATGTATCTCACCGAGCATGTAAACCGAGTCCTTAGCAGAGCACCGTAAGAATTTTGCGAGTCAACCCAGCTTTTGACCGTGAAGCGATTCTCTCCTACAGATGTTAGAAAGCCTTTGTCACGCAGATCGTATGGGTCAGGAAACTTAGCAGCGCCTGGGGTCTTCAGCCTATCCTTGACGAAATCTTCGCACATCTTTGCTGCGTCATATGAGTCGGGGACATCCGGTTTCTCCGAAAGGAAAAACGGAACTGAGAGCAAAAGAATTGTACCAGCAAGAACAACAATCACGACCAAAGGTGGTAGCGGCTTCTTTCTAGCTTCGCGCCTGTATTGCTCAACAGCTTCGAGCCGCGCCTTCTCTTCTGCAATAATTCGTTCTCGTTGTTCGGGTGAAAGGTCCATCTGCATGTCTTGATTGCGCACTTTACCTTCCGCCTCGTTGCGGTACAAGGGGTTTTCCTTGGCAGGTAACCCATCTTTCGGCGGGTGGCTCGATCTTTGATTTGAGGCGTGCCCCATTATTCTGCATGGGCTTTGCGGGAAGGGTGGCATCCACTTTTCCCGCACACTCTCAAGTTGTGGGCGTCCTTTGGCGTTGCTCATGCCAAGCAGCGGACTCAAAATGACACCCGGCAACTGCAAACTGAGAACTGACGCCTAACGGGCGTTGGCCACGGCGGAGGGAGGCAGCAAAGCGAGCGCGGCGGCGGCGACTTGCTGGACGCGGGCGGAGCAGGTGGAGTCGCCACCAGCGCTGCCAATTGTGCTGCGAGAGGCGAGACGCTTTGCTTCGAGGAAATATTTTGCGGCTTGGGCGTGGTGGCCGAGTTTGGCGTGCATGTCGCCGAGGACGAGCTGGAAAACGGGATTTGTTGGATACTCCTGCACAAGCGGCTCGAGCAGAGCAACGGCTTCGGCATATTTCTGGTCGTAATTGCGTAAGTTCTTGGCGTAGTAGAAGCGCGCTTCGCCGACGGACATGTCGCCATCGCGCAGGGCGCGCTCGAGCAGGCGCGTGCCTTCCTTCTTCGTGCCGCCGGGAATGCCCATGAAGAACCGCAGGAATTTGGCCCACCAGGAAAGCGCGTCCACAAAATAATTGTAGAGACCCAGGCCGGTGTAGGCGTCGCCGAGTTCGGGATCGAGCTGCGCGGCGCGGAGGAGATACTCGCGCGCCTTCACGCCGGCACGCGCGACGGGCTTGGCTTCCACGCGCAGCCCGTACAGCCGCGCCTTCAGCGCATAGCCCATGCCGACGTAGAGATTCATTTCGGCGCTCGGTGATTTAGCGAGTTGCGCGTCGCCCAGCGCGATGGCTTTGTCGGCGAGGCGGAAGTATTCGTCGTCTTCGGGGAGTTTCCCGCGCTTGTAGGCGTCAATGGTGTTCCATTTGATTTCGCAGGCGGCGCAGTACATCTTCCACCACAGCGCGTTGACTTCAAGCAGATAGCCGAGCGGGCTATCGGGCTGGGACTGCTGCACCTTGCGGAAGAGTTCGATGGCGCGGGCCGTGTCACCGGCGTACATGTGGCGCAGGCCTTCGCGAGCTTCGGGGGGCGCGTTGAGTTTTTTGGCGGGCGCGGGCGCGGCGGCAAGAGCGAGCAGAAAAAGAAAAATGGAAGCGCGGCGAAGCATCGAGAATAGTTTACACGATAAAAGAAGGGGTCAGGTATCAGGGAAAAACCAAACGGAACCGCAGATGGACGCAGATGGACACAGATTAGAAGCGAAAAGAAAAACGGACACCTGATACCTAGAACCTCTACTCCCGCGGCTTGAGCCAGCCGAGAAGGCGCGCGGCGGCGACGTACATCGCGAAACATTCCAGCGCGAAGGGCGGAAAGCCGAGGAAGCCCGGCGCGGGCATCTCGAAAAGTTTCCATTGCTGGAACATCGGAAAAATATAGACCCATTTCGCCGCGGCCCAGTTGTTCCAGAATTCCCAGAAGATGCCGCAGACCCAGCCGGAAATCAGCAGCGCGTAGACGCGGTCGCGGTAGCCGAGCTCGAGATCGCCGAGCAGCGAGGGCAGCCGCAGGCGGTAGTTGGCGGGGTCGAGGAGAAACACGAATCCCAGCCAGACGAGCGCGAAAAGATACGCGGCGATTTCGCGCGGGAGCACCAGCGAAAGGGCAAGCATCAACGCGCCGGAAACGATCAGCGCGCGGTGGACGTTCAGAGAAAACTTTAC
>JACOSF010000188.1 GCA_016179005.1 Acidobacteriota bacterium
GCGGTGCGCGCGGCGTTGCACCTGACCGACACGGGCACGGAGGCAGTGCCCATTTTTTGGTTGGCCGCCGAGGACCACGACCTGGCCGAAGTGGACCACACATTCTGGCTTGCGCACGGCCCGCGATTGGACCGCATCACCCTGGAGGCGGCAGAGGGAGCGGCGGGGCGGCCGGTGGGAGAGATACTACTGGGCGAAGCCGCTGACAGGGAAGCACGCACGGCTGCGGAGGCGCTGGAAGGGCCGGCGGCCAAAGAAGTCGGCGACGCGTTGGCCGTTGCGTACAAGCCGGAACACTCGTACGGGCTCGCGTTTGGAAAGCTGATGGCGCGGATGCTCGCAGGGCGTGGCGTGATCCTGCTCGACCCGCTCGATGTGCGGCTGCACCGCCTCGGGTTCGCCGTGTATCGGCAGGCGCTGACGGAAAGCGAAACGCTCAGCGACGCCCTGCTGAAGCGAAACAAAGAACTCGAGCGCGCGGGATTCCATGCGCAGGTGAAAGTGACCGAGCGGAGCACGCTGCTGTTCCTGAACGTGGACGGGCAGCGCCAGGCCCTGCGCCGGCGCAACCACGGATTCGCCGCAGGCGCGCGGACATTTTCGCTCGAAGAGCTCGAAAAAATGCTTGAGCAGGCGCCGGAACTTTTCAGCGCCAATGTGCTGCTGCGTCCGGTGCTGCAGGACGCACTCTTGCCGACGGCGGCGTACGTGGGTGGCCCGGCGGAGACGGCTTATTTCGCGCAGGCGGAGGTGATCTACCGTCGAATAATGGGCCGCATGCCGGCGATTTTGCCGCGCGCGGCGTTCACGTTGGTCGAACCGCACGTGACCCGGTTGATGAAAAAGTACGGGTTGACGTTTGAAGAAATTCTTCGCGGACGGCAGTACGTACGGCGAAAGATGGAGCGCGCGTACTTGCCGGCAGGGCTGGCCAAGAAGTTTGCCGCAGGCGAGAAGGATGTGCAGAAACTTCTTCGCGGGTTGCGTGCGCCCATCGGCAAGCTGGACAAGACTCTGCTCGGGGCATTGAGCACAGCCGAACGTAAGATGCTGTACCAGTTCGGAAAGCTGCGCGGAAAGGCCGGGCGCGCGCAGAACGCGCGCACGGGATTGCTGGACGCGCACGAGCGCGTGCTGCTGGATGGATTGTTTCCTCATCATGGCTTGCAGGAGCGCAGCCTGAACCTGCTGCCGTTCCTGGCGCGGAATGGTTTGTCATTGCTCGATGAGTTGCTGCACCGAACTCATGTGCGCAACACCCAGCACCAGGTGCTGTATCTATAGCGAGAGTCTTCCGCCTGCATGCGTGCGATTCCCATGTTAAAATGCAGCGTTCGTCTTTTTGCCATTATCCCGAATTGGAGGATGTTCGATGAAGATGACTCCCGGAAAGCGGAAAGGAATGGAAGCGGTGTCCAACGCGCGCGGGGTGATTGCCGCGGCGGCCATGGACCAGCGCGGGTCGCTGCAGAAGGCCATCGCGCAGGGCAAGGGCGTGGACAAGAAAGACGTCACGCCAGAGATGATGTCGGAATTTAAGGAAGCGGTGACGCGCATTCTGACGCCCCACGCCAGCGCCATCCTGCTGGACCCGGAGTTCGGGTTGAAGGCTGCGAAGGCGCGGTCGAAGAACGCCGGGTTGCTGCTGGCCTACGAGAAGACCGGATACGACGCGACGCAAGCGGGGCGGTTGCCGGACCTGCTGGACCATTGGTCGGTGCGGCGGCTGGTGGAGGCGGGCGCGGACTGCATCAAGATCCTTTTGTATTACACCCCGTTCGATTCCCGGAAGGTGAACGAGACGAAGCACGCGTGGGTGGAACGCATCGGCGCGGAATGCCTCGCGCTGGACGTGCCCTTTTTCCTCGAATTCATTTGCTATGACGACTCGCTCGACGAAAAGGGCATCGAGTTTGCCCGCAAGAAGCCGGAGATGGTCACCGGCAGCATGGCGGAGTTCACCAACGACCGCTACGCCGTGGACGTGATGAAGGTGGAAGTGCCGGTGAACATGGCTTTCGTGGGCGGGACGCGCTCATGCAAGGGCGAGGCCGCATACAGCCGCGAGCAGGCCAAGGAGTTGTTCCGCAAGGCCGCGGCGGTGGCCACCAAGCCGTTCATCTATCTGTCCGCAGGCGTGAGCAACGAAACATTTTCGGAAACGCTGGAGCTGGCTGGCGAGTCGGGTACGAATTTCTCCGGCGTACTCTGCGGGCGCGCCACATGGAAAGAAGGCATGCCGGTGTATGCCAAGCAGGGCCTGAAAGCGCTGGAAGACTGGCTCGCGGACGAGGGCGTGAAAAATATCAAAAACGTCAACGACAAGCTGGCCGCTGCGAAGCCGTGGTTTTCGTTTTACGGCGTGACTTCGGCTGCGGCGCTGGGCTAATCCCGGTCCGCCAAAAGCTGATGAACTTGGGGCGCGATAATCCGCGCCCCGGCACCCATTCTGAATGAGTCCCGGAAGCCAATCCGCCAAGGAAGCCCGCCGCGCGATGTCGAGCACGCTGCAAGTGAAGACCGCCCGCCGCACGGAACTCCTGGACATCACGCGCGAAGTGCAGCGGGCCATCCGCGGCTCGGGCGTGAAGAGCGGCGTCTGCCACCTCTACGTACCGCACACCACCGCAGGCATCACCATCAACGAAAACGCCGACCCGGACGTGCCGCGGGATATCGAGGCGGCGATGGACCGCCTGGTGCCAAAGGACGGCCCATACAAGCACTACGAAGGCAACGCCGACGCGCACATCAAGTCCACGCTGACGGGCGTGTCGCTGAGCGTCGAGATCGAGGGCGGCGAACTGCAACTGGGACGCTGGCAGGGCATTTTCTTCTGCGAGTACGACGGGCCGCGGCAGCGCGAGGTGCACGTGCGCATCGTGCGGGACGACGTGCCATGAAGGCGGCCACCTTTCTCTACATTGCCGGCGGATGCTTCATCATTGCCGCCGTTCTCGATTACTTCCACAAGTACGACTGGGAATCCGCAGTGATGGCTCCCGCGTACGTCTTCCTGCTCTGCGGAATCATCGCTCTCATCCACAACTACTGGACTTCCCGGCAGAAGCGCTCATGACGCTTGGCGTGTACGTCCAGGTGCCTTTCTGCCAGACGAAGTGCACCTACTGTAATTTTCACACCGGGCCGGTGGCAAAATCTCTCTACAATCCATTTGTTGATGCCGTCAAGCGCGAAATCGAACTGCGTGCCGGATCGTCCGAGTTATGGTTGAAAGCGGCGATCGATACGGTTTATGTGGGCGGGGGAACGCCGAGCCTTCTCGAACCGGCGGCGCTTGCACGGGTGCTGGAAGCCCTGTGGAATCAGTTTGCGTGCGCGTGGCAAGAGGTAACGCTGGAAGCCGACCCGGAGACCATCCACGCAGAGAAAGCGGCCGCATGGCGCGGGGCCGGCTTCAACCGCATCAGCATGGGCGCGCAGTCCTTCAACGACGCCGAGCTGAAGGCC
>JACOSF010000179.1 GCA_016179005.1 Acidobacteriota bacterium
ATCCTGGCGGCGCCCATCGTGCTCGACCTGGTGCTGTTCCTGGACCTGGCGAAGCGCGCTGGAATGCGCGGGATTCAGGAATGGCTGAGTTTTTATTTCAAGTCGCCGATGTGCGCGCCGCAGCTCTATCCCGAACACGACCTGTTCATCCAGATGATGAAATTGAAAAATACGTTGCGCTGGATGATGGGAGAAGATTTGATCACCCACCTGGGAACGGAATACTACGATTGAGTGATTGAGTGATTTGTGATTGGGTGATTTAAGACCGCGAGACGCCAGTCGAGAACAGCGTGGCAACCTGCGCAACAACAGCGCAGGGTGCCGCTACAAACGCCGCACAAAACAGGCGCGGGGATAAACCCCGCGCTACGTGTGCGGGGACGATTGGGTGCCGGACAGGCCAGAAAGTCCTACGAATGCCGCCCTGAAGGGCGGCGCTACACAACTTCCCAAGACAGAGAAAATGAGTGGCAACCTGCGCAACAACAGCGCAGGGTGCCGCTACAAACGCCGCACAGAACAGGCGCGGGGATAAACCCCGCGCTACAGGCGCCAAGGATAGTTGGGAGGAGGACAGGCTAGAAAGCCTGTCCTACGAATGCCGGCCTGACAAGCGGCGCTAACGCGCCGCACTCCACACAAAAGAGGCGCGGGGATAAACCCCGCGCTACAAGAAAGAACCAAATTGTCTTGGGAATGGCTCTGCGCGGTTCTTGACCTCCCACGCGGCATGCGCTATTGTCGCACCTTCAATTTTCCTTGATCTCTATTCTGCGTGGAGGATCGATGGACCCGAAAGCAGTCCTGGAATACGCGGGAAAAAACGGCGCGAAAATCTTGGACCTGCGCTTTACCGACCTGCCCGGCCTGTGGCACCACATCAGCTTCCCGATCCAGCAACTCGAAGAGAAATCGTTCGAGGACGGCTTCGGGATTGACGGCAGCTCGATCCGCGGGTGGGCGTCCATCCACGAGTCGGACATGCTGCTGGTGCCCGACCCGAAGACCGCGTTCATGGACCCCTTCCGCGATACGCCAACGCTGTGCATGATCGGCGACGTGATTGACCCCATCACCAAGCAGGCGTACCCGCGCGACCCGCGACACATCGCGCGCAAGGCGGAGGCGTTTCTGGGATTCAGCGGGATCGCCGACCAGGCGTTTTTCGGCGCGGAAGCGGAGTTCTTCATCTTCGACAACATCCGCTTCGACCAGGCGGCGCAGCACGGGTTCTACTTTATTGATGCGGAGGAAGGACGCTGGAACTCCGGGCGCGAGGAGCACAACCTGGGCTACCGGCCACGGTACAAGGAAGGCTACTTCCCCGTGCCGCCGACAGACCACTACATGGACCTGCGCACGGACATGGCCATGCAGATGATGGCCTGCGGGCTGAACGTCGAATGTCATCACCACGAAGTGGCCACTGCCGGACAAACGGAAATCGACATCAAGTTTGACACGATGCTGAAGTCGGCGGACAACATGATGATGTTCAAATACATCGTGCGCAACGTGGCCAACCAGTACGGCAAGACGGTGACGTTCATGCCCAAACCGCTGTTCGGCGACAACGGCTCCGGCATGCACACGCACCAATCGCTGTGGCTGAAGGGCAAGCCGCTGTTTGCCGGCGACAAATACGCAGGCATGAGCCAGATGGCGCTGTGGTACATCGGCGGATTGCTGAAACACGCGGCGGCGATTGTGGCGTTTGCCGCGCCGACGACGAACTCCTACAAGCGGCTGGTGCCGGGCTACGAGGCGCCTGTGAATTTGGCGTATTCGCGGCGGAACCGCTCGGCGGCAGTGCGCATCCCGGTGTACTCGGCGAGCCCGAAATCGAAGCGCATGGAATTCCGCCCGCCGGACCCGTCGTGCAACCCGTACCTGGCGTTCGCGGCCATGCTGATGGCCGGCCTCGACGGCATCGAAAACAAAATCAATCCCGGCGAGCCGCTGGACAAGGACATCTACGATCTCTCGCCTGAGGAATTGAAGGAAGTGCCGTCGCTGCCCGGCTCGCTCGAGGAATCGCTGCGCGCGCTGGAGGCGGACCACAAATTCCTGCTGAAGGGCGACGTGTTCAGCGAGGAAACCGTCCAACTGTGGATCAATTACAAAATGAAGAACGAAGTGGACGCCGTGCGCATGCGTCCGCACCCGTACGAGTTTCAGTTGTATTACGACATTTAGCAGAGATTGAGTGATTGGTGATTTGTGATTGAGTGATTGAAAAGTGGTTGTGGCAGCCTGCGCACAAATCGCGCAGGTTGCCGCTACATACTTCTTCCGATGCATCCCTCTGTGTTCACTTCTTTTGTCCTCCGCATGGCGTGATATAACGACTAACGATGGACGCAGCGTTCAGCAGCATCGCGTTCGCCGAACCCGCACGGGCCGAGAGCAACCTCGGACTGATCGAGCGGCGCCTGCCCGGAAACCTGTGGGCCACGCTGCCGGCGCTGCTGGCACAGGTGCCGGACCCCGACGGAGCGCTGAATTTTCTGGAGCGATACGCGCGCGGCGCAGCGAAAGCCGTCAGCGAATACATCGCGCGCTACCCGGCGGCGCTGCACTACCTGCTGGTGATTTTCAGCTACAGCCGATTTCTTTCCGAGACGCTGGTGCAACAGCCGGAACTGATCCTCTGGCTCCACCGCACGGGGCCACGGGAAAACCTGGAGCGCGTGAAGACGCTCGAAGACCTGCATGAAGAGTTTGCGCGTTTTGAAGCCGTGACGCTGGCGCAGCCACCTTCCGTGATCCTGGCGCGGTTCAAGCGGCGCGAATATCTGCGCATTACGCTGCGCGACGTGCTGGGCATCGCCACGCTCGCGGAAACCACCATGGAGCTTTCGCACCTGGCGGACGTGTTGCTACAACGCGCGCTGCGGGCGTGCGAACAAAAGCTGGAAAACTCCTACGGCTCTCCGCAGCACGTAGATGCCACGGGGCAGCGTCACGCGGCGCGCATGGCCATCCTCGCGCTCGGAAAGCTGGGCGCCGAAGAACTGAACTACAACTCGGACATTGACCTGATGTTTCTCTACAGCCACGACGGCGAAACGTCCGGCGGGTCCGCGGGGAGCATCAGCAACGCGGAATTTTTTGTGCGGCTGGCGCAAGCGGTGCTGAAACTGGTCACCGAGCCGACGCCGGAGGGCGCGGTGTACCGCGTGGACCTGCGGCTGCGTCCGCAAGGCGGCGAGGGCGACGTGGCCGTCGGCCTGGCGGCGGCGCTGGAATACTACCGGCAGCGCGGGCGGCAATGGGAATTCCAGATGCTCATCAAGGGCCGCTGCGCAGCGGGCCATGCGGAACTCTGCCGAAACTTCTTGCGCGAGATGCAGCCGCACGTGTTTCCTCGCGACAAGGAGACGCTGACCCAAGACGCGTTCGCGGCGATGGAAGCGGTGCTGAACGCGCGACAGGAAATCACGCGCGAGCTGAAACGGCGTACCGGGGCGAAAGCCAGACACCGCGCGGAATGGAACGTGAAACTGTCGCCGGGCGGCATCCGCGATATCGAATTTGTCGCGCAGTGCCTGCAACGCGTCCACGGGGGAAGCGATGCGTGGCTGGCTGCGCCGGCGGCGGCGTCCACGCTGGTGGCGCTGCAACGGCTGCACGACAAGGGCTTTCTGACCGGGCGCGATTTCTTCCGTCTGGCCACGGCGTATCAATTCTTGCGCAAGGTGGAGCACCGGCTGCAACTCCGCGACGGCCTACAGCGGCACACGCTGCCCGAGGCGCCGGACGCGCTTGGGCGGCTGGCGCGGCGATGCGGCGTGGAACCCACGCCGGGGCGCGGCGCGCGGGAACAACTTTTCTCGCGCATCAGCCAGCATTTCCGCGAAGTGCGGGAAATCTACGAGCGCATCGTGCGACCGAGGACGCAAGGGGACGCGGCGAAATCTCCCACGGCCCGCGAACCGGAACCGGGAGAGAGCGCGCTGCTGCGGCGTCTGCGGCAGGATTTTCCGGCGGTGGCCGAGGGAGTCGCGGCGGCCGCGGCCGGGGGAGACGCGTACGCGCGGCGCGGACTGAGCCGGTTTCTCAGCTCGGCGATGCTCGACGCTGCGTGCATGGATATGCTCACGTCGCATCCCGAATGGATTGCGCGCGCGGCAAAGATTTTTTCGCGCTCGGACTTGACGGTGGAGATGCTGGCGCGAAATCCGGACGAGGCGCGCGTGCTGGCCGATCCCGGGCTGGCCGGGTTTCGCGGGCCGCTGATGGAGGGCGAAGAGAGCGAAGGGCGTCTGCGCGAAAACTACCGGCGGCGCTTGCTGGCAATCATCGTGCGCGCGGTGCTGGGGGCGTCGCAGCCGTTTGAGACGTTTGAGGCGCTGACTCGGCTGGCCGACGAAGCGCTGGTGGGCGCGTTGCGAATCTCCGCGCGGGAAATTCTTCCGCGCGAGACGGACTTGAACGGCGCGCCGTTTGCCGTGCTCGCGCTGGGACGGCTGGGCACCAGCGAGATGGACGTGGGGTCGGATGCGGATCTGATTTTTGCGGTGGATGAAAAACTTTCCGCGGAGGAGCGCGAGCCGTGGCGGCGGCTAGCCGAGCGCTTTGTGCAACTGGTGAGCAGCCACACGCAGGAGGGACTTCTCTTCCCTGTGGACACGCGGCTGCGTCCGCGGGGGGCTGAAGGTGAGTTGCTGCAGTCGGCGGCTTACTTGCGCGAATATTTTTCCAGCGATGCGCTGGGATGGGAGGCGCTGGCGTTCTTGAAAGCGCGGGCGGTGGGGGGAAATTTGTCTCTGGCAGGAACGGCGATACGTCAGACGCATGAAGTGATCGCAGAGCGATTTCGCGAGCCGGCGGAACTGGCGCGACAACTGGCACACACGCGAAAGCTGCTCGAAAAAGCGAAAGACGCGGCGCGGCCAAAAGGAGAATTCAAGAAAGTTGCCGGCGGATACTACGACATCGAGTACATGGTGGGATTTCTTTTTCTAACGCGGGGGATTGCGCCGGCGGCGGGACACGTGCTGCGTCAGATTGCGGCGCTGGAATCGGCAGGGGCGCTGGATACGGCGGGTGCACGCACGCTGCGCGAGGCGGCGCTGCTCTACCGCAGCATTGATCACGCCATCCGCATGGTGACCGGTCGCGCGGCGAACCGTCTGCCGGAGCCGGCGCTGGCGGGGCGCATCGCGCGGCTGCTGAAGACGTGGCAGATTCCACTCAGTGGAGACCTGGACGAGAACATTGTGAGAGTGCGCAAAGAGGTGCGGGAGACGTATCGGCGAGTATTGGGTGATTGAGTGATTTGTGATTGGTGATTGGTGATTGAGAGATTGAGTCATTGAGTGATTTAGTGATTTGCGATTGCAAAGTTGCGTGAGGGAGCGGCGGGAGGTGCTGTGGCTGCGGGGCCAGTCCATCAACGAGTACTTGGCAGGCCGGGACCCGGTGTCGGGAACGGTGTACTACGTGATGCTGGGGGTGTTTGCCGTCATGCCGGTTTTCGTGGGGCGGAGATGAGACTGACGACGCGTGAGGACGCTCCGAGTACCGCATCAGAGGAATGCCGTGCTTCCCGACACAAGACGTCGGGATGCAAGAAGCGCAAAAGCGCGGCGCTACAGGGAAAGATCCTTCGTCCCGAGGTTTCGGGACTCAGGATGACAAACGCTTTGCTCGGCAGGATAGACCAAGAGCAAGAATGCCCACCCGCCAAAAGCGGGCGGGTGGGCGCTACAGAATGCGGAGTCGCCCCTACAAACCTTTCAAGAACCTGTGTTTTTGGCGGAGTGGGAGAGATGCCCACCCGCCAAGGGGCGGGTGGGCGCTACAGAACGCGGAGTGCAAGAGAGCGCTAGGTGCCGGACAGGCTGGAAAGCCTGTCCTACGAATGCCGGCCTAAAGGCCGCCGCTACAAAACACCGGAAAGACGAACC
>JACOSF010000180.1 GCA_016179005.1 Acidobacteriota bacterium
CGCTGTCCACAACGTTGTCCAGCCACGCAATCTTGCTCGAAAGCATGGTCGGGTAGTTGCACATGTCCTGGTTAGTCTTGGCCTTCACTTCGATGAACTGTTCCTCGGCGGCTAGCATCTTCTTGTCAATCGCATCCGCAGTTGTGGCAATCTCCTTTCCCTTTGGGTGCTTCGCCAGGCGTTTCTTCAGGAGCTGGAACTGCTCGCGCACGCTGCGGATTTCACTGACTTCGGCGTGAATTTCACCGAGCAAGTCCCGAATCTGCGAGTTGAGATCGAACTGCTTCTGCAGGTCGGCCTGCGACACTTTCACGCGCGGGTCGAGCTTTACGTCGAAATTCGCCGTGTAGCTCTTCCCCGCCACGGTGAGGCGCGCGGTGTACTTGCCGGGCATGGCGATCGGCCCGCGCGGCGCACCCATGTCCCAGATGACGGTGGAGGCGAAGTCCGGCATCTCGTATCGGAAATTCCAGTTGAAGCGCTGCATGCCGGCGGCGGTGGGCAGCAGGGTCGGAGGCCCGCCTCCGCGCCGCCCGCCGGCCGGCTGCGGCGGCTGCTGCTCCTCACCTGGTTTTGGCTTGCTCGAGTACTTGCGCACGACCTTGCCCGCCGAGTCAAGGATCTCGAGTGTGATCTCTTCTTTCTGCTCCGTCTTCAGGTAGTAGTAAATCTCTGCTCCGACCGGCGGATTTTCGCCGGTGAGCGCTCCGCGGCCGGCTCCTCCGCCCCCTCCGCCGCGGAGCCGCACTGCGGGCCCCGGGGTAAAGAGGTGGACGTCGGATTTGGCGATTTCATCGCTGAGCTGCCGCAGCGGCGAAAGGTCGTCCAGAATCCAGAACGACCGTCCGTGCGTGGCCACCGCCAGGTCGTCGTCCTTTACGATGAGATCCCGGATGGAAGAGACGGGCAGGTTCAGTTGCAGCGACTGCCAGTTGGCGCCATCGTCGAACGAAACCCACACGCCCGTTTCCGTTCCTGCGTACAGCAGGCCCTTGCGCTTGGGGTCTTCGCGGACGGCCCGCACGTATGCGGTTTCCGCGATGCCCGTTCCGATCTGCTTCCACGTCTTGCCGAAGTCGCTGGTCTTCCAGACGTAGGGTTTGAAATCGTCGAACTCGTGGCGGTCCAGCGCCACGTACAGCGTGCCCGCGTCGTGCAGCGAAGCATCAATCTGGCTCACGCGGCCCTCGGGCATTTCCTTCGGCGTGACGTTGGTCCAGGTTTTGCCATAGTCGCGCGAGACGTGAATCAGGCCATCGTCCGCACCCGCCCACAGCAGGTTCTTGTCGAGCGGCGATTCCGCGAAACTGAAGATCAGGTTGTAATACTCCATGCTGATGTTTTCGCCGGTGATGGGACCGCCGGAGCGGCCCTGCTTCAATTTGTCGTTGCGCGTCAGGTCCGGTGAGATGACGTCCCAGCTCATGCCGCCGTTGGTGGTGCGAAAAACGACGTTTCCGGTGTAATAGACCACGTTAGGATCGAAGCGTGAAGCGAGGATAGGCATCGTCCACTGGAAGCGGTACTTCAGTGTCTCCGCGCCCCAGCCGTCGGTGTTGTCCGGCCAGACGGAGATGTTCTGCGCCTGCCCTGTGCGGCGGTCGTAGCGCGTCAGGATGCCGAAGTACTCGCCGGCATACACGATGTCTGGATTCTTCGGGTCCACGCTGATGTAGCCCGCTTCGCCGCCGCCCACCGGGCCCCATTCCCACGGGCCAATCGCTCCGCGGTCGCTGCGCGTGCGGATGCACACGCTGGAATTGTCCTGCTGCGCGCCGCAGATGCGGTAAGGCCAGTCGTTGTCCGCGGTGATGTGGTAGAACTGCGCCGTGGGAAGCGTATCCTCGCGCGTCCACGACTGACCGCCGTCAATGGAGACGGTGGCGCCGCCGTCGTTCGAGTTCACCATGCGCTTGTTGTTGTTCGGATCAATCCACAAATCGTGGTGGTCGCCGTGGGGAATGCCGCTGAGGGGGGCGAAGGTTCGCCCACCATCCGTGGACTTGAATACTCCGGTGTTCAGCACATAGACGGTGTTCACTTCCTGCGTGTCTGCAGCGGCGTGCGTGTAGTACCACGGACGATGGCGCAGGCGGTGGTCGTCGGTGGTGTGCGTCCAGCTATTGCCGGCGTCGCTTGAAACGTACACGCCGCCCTTTTCCTCGAGCGCTTCGAGGATGACGTACACGCGGTTCGAATCGGCCCGGCTCACGTCCACTCCGATTTTTCCGACGACCCCTTCCGGCCAGCCGTTGCCCTTAATCTGCTTCCATGTGCTGCCGCCGTCGGTGGATTTGTACAGCCCGCTGTTAGGTCCGCCGCTGTTCATGCCCCACGGCGTGCGCCAGCCTTCCCACATCGCAGCAAAGAGGATTGTCGGGTTGTTCGGATCCATGGCAACGTCGATCGCGCCGGTCTTGTCGTCCTTGTAGAGCACTTTTTCCCAGGTTTTGCCGCCGTCCATCGTGCGAAAAACGCCGCGCTCCGCATTCGGCCCCCAGAGA
>JACOSF010000181.1 GCA_016179005.1 Acidobacteriota bacterium
ACGGCGGAGCTGCATTGCTTTCAGAGCATCGGCACAGTGCTCGATTGGCTCGACCCGGTGCCCGGCCGGAAAGCGCTGGTGGTGCTGACCACCGGGCTCGATACCGAGCAGCCGCGGCGCTGGGACGCGCTGGCGGAGAAATTGCGCGTCCACGAGGTGGTGGTTTTTCCGGTGGCACTGGGCGGAACGCTGCGCGAATTCCGCGAGACGAAAAAAGCCGCGGGAAACAACATCGCAGCATTGAGTTTTGAGCAGGCCGACCGCGACCTGAAGGAAATGGCGCGGCTGACCGGCGGGCGCGCGTACTTTCCGAAGAATGCCAGGGACCTGGAGAGCATCTACCGCGAGATTTCCGCGGCCGTGCGGCACACCTACAATCTGGGATTCGCACCGGCGGCGCGCGACGGCCAGTTTCACAAGATTGATGTGCAGGTGGTCGATGCGAAGGGTCGCGTGATGGCGCCGGCGCAAAATCAGAAGCGCGGATACCACATCCATGCGCGGCAGGGATATTTGGCGCCGCGGCCGTGAAGAAGGAAGAGCGGGGGCGTAAAGCCCCCGCTACACGTACATCGGCGAGGGGGGCAGAGCGGGGGCGTAAAGCCCCCGCTACACGTACGTCCGCGAGTAAAGTCCCCGCTACTCGTATTCTTTTTGGATGTCGGCGAGGGCGCGGAGGCGTGCATCCACCAGCGCGCAGACGGTGCCTTCCTCGAACTTGCCCTCGGCGTCGCGCTCGCCACAGCGCACGCCGGTGAGAATTTCGATTCCTTCGCTGACACTGGACACGGGCAGGATGTGGAACTGTCCTTTGGAAACCGCTTCAATCACCTCATCGCGCAGCATCAAGTCTTCGACGTTTTCGATGGGGATAATCACGCCCTGCTTTCCAGTGAGGCCTTTCATGCGGCAAATCTCAAAAAACCCTTCGATCTTCTGATTCACGCCGCCGATGGGCTGGATATCACCCTGCTGGTTCACCGAGCCGGTGACGGCGATCTCCTGCGTCAGCGGCAGCCCGGATAGCGCGGAGAGCAGCGCGTAGATTTCCGTGGAGCTGGCGCTATCGCCGTCAATGCCGGAGTAGGACTGCTCGAAGCAGAGACTTGCAGAGAGGGAAAGCGGCTTGTCCTGGGCGAATTTGCCGCGCAGGAAGCCGGAAAGAATCTGCACGCCCTTGTCGTGGATGCGCCCGGAGAGGTTGGCTTCGCGCTCGATGTTGATGATGCCGGCTTTGCCCAGGGCGACGGAGGCGGTGATGCGCACGGGCTTGCCGAAGGAGTAGCCGCCGATTTCGGAGACGCTAAGACCGTTGAGCTGGCCGACGCGCTCGCCGGTGGTGTCAATGAGCAGGACGCCTTCCTGGATGAGTTCGCTCAACTTGGTTTCGTAGAGGTTGTGGCGCTCGATTTTGGATTCGAGGGCTTTGCGAACGTGGGCGGCGGTGACGGGAGTTTCGCCGGCTTCGCGGGCGGTGTAGCAGGCCTCGCGGGCGACGTCGAACAGGTCGGTGAAGCGCGCGGTGATCTTGCTGCGGCGGCCGGCCAGGCGCACGCCGTATTCGAGCATGGAAGCGACGGCGGCGCGGTCAAAGGGGCACAGCTTTTCGTCTTCGCTGAGCTTGCGCAGGTGCCCGCCGTACTGGAGGATGACCTCGTCGTTCATCTTCATTTCTTCGTCGAATTCGGCGCGCACCTTGAAAATCTTTTTGAAGTCTTCCTCGTAAGCGTAGAGCAGCTCGTACATGTCACGGTCGCCGATGAGGATCACTTTGACTTTGATTTCCACCGGCTCCGGCTTCATCGCCGCGCTGGACACGGCGAAGAAAAGATCGAGCGGCTGGATCTCCAGCTTGCCGTGGTTCATGGTGCGCTTGAGGGTCTTCCACACGCCGGGTTCGGTGAGCGCGTCGAGCGCGTACATGATCAGGAAGCCGCCGTCGGCGCGCAGGAGCGAGCCGGCGCGGAGGTCCATGAAGTCGGAGGAGTAGCCCCCGCGGGCGTCGTAGGAGCGCTGGATGGTGCCGAAGAGATTGGGGTACGTGGGAGTGGTCTCGAAAATGACGGGGCTGGCTTCGCCGCTGCCGTGCGCAAGAATCACATTGACGCCGTACACGCGGAAGGGATCGCGCTCGCCCGGCGCGGGCCTGGGGCTGCCGTCCGGCGACTCATGCTCCTCTTCGCCTTCGCGCTCCTTGAAAGGATCGAGGTTGTCCAGAATGTGGTGGCGGACTTCCTCGAGGTATTCGGCCATGTGCACGCCGGGATATTTCTCCTTGAGCTCTTCGATGACGCCGTCCACCAGCACCGACGCGGCTTCCTGCTCGAGGTAGCTCATCTCGCTGGCCAGCTCGCGGGACAGCGTGAGCGTCTTGCGGTACACGACGGTGAATTCCTGGCGGAACTGGTCGTACTTGCGCTCGAGGTCCTCGGCCAGCCCGGTATCGAGCTTGCCTTCCTGCACCAGCTTGGGAACTTCCTCGATGGGCACCATCTGGCCTTCGAGGACGGGAAAGATTTCCGGCAGGGCGACCGCGCCGACCTGCATGCGGCCGAGCGCAAACTGCTCTTTTGCGATGCGGCGGGTGAAATCGTCCATCAACTCTTTTTCGCGCGCGGTGAAGCGCTCGACGATGCGCCCCTTCTGCCGCTGGAAGGGCTCGCCTTCAAACACCTGGGGGATGCGCCGGCGGAGAAACTCGATGCCGGACTGCAAATCCTTCTTGAAGGCGTTGGCCTGGCCGCGGGACAGCGTGAGCAGGCGCGGCCGGTCGGTATTCTTGAAGTTGTTGACGTATGAAGTTGTTGACGTAGCAGCGGTCCGGAGAGGGCGGAGTGTCCGGTTGCAGCTCCTCGATCATGCGGACGATCATGCCGCCGCGGCTGGTGCCCGCCAGCCCGCACACGAAAACATTGTAGCCGGGCGCGGCCAGCTCCACGCCCATCTTCAGCGCGCGGATGGCGCGGTCCTGGCCGATGACGCCTTCCAGCGGCTCGGCTTGCGCCGTGGTGTCCCAGGGGATGCGCGCGGGATCGCATTGCCAGCGAAGTTTTTCTACCGGGAGCCCGGGCTGCTTCTTTGCGGGTTTAATCTTCATCGGGCCATCCTTGAGGGCGCTACTCTAGCACAATGATTCCCGCAGGGGGACTAGGAGACGAGTTGCAGGGGGGAAGGAAAGGGGTTAGGGTTTGGGGGTAGGGCGTAGGGAACAGGAATCAGGATTTAGGATTCCGTATTCAGGGAAACAGGTATGCCTGAGCCGGCAAACTGCAAACATGCACGGACGCGGGTGATCGCTAAAGACCAAGACGCGGAATATGTGGAGTGCCAGGACTGCGGCGAAATCCTCGAGGTGGGAGAGTTGCCGGAGCCGACGGGATTTGACGAGTCGCTGTCGGATGCGTGAAGGGAAAATCAGAAATCAGAAGTCAGAAATCAGAACTAACAAATCACAAGAAACTTACAAAGCGTCTTAGCGGATTCCCAGAAAAGCGATGATGCGGGAAACGTCGGCGGCGGAGGCGTCGTAGAGGACGCGCTCCTCTTCCTGTTCAAGGCGCTCGCAGAGGGCCCGGGCGGCGATGTGGCTGGCTTCGCGGTCGGAGAGGTCGCGGCCGGCGCGTGCGCGGAATTCGACAAATGCCGCGTGCGCCAGGCCGACCACCACGCCGCGGCCATCCACGAAAAACTTGGTGTCAATCGTGTCGCTATGGCGCGTGGCGATGCCGTTCCACATGTGCGAGAAGCGGCAATGATAGCGCTGGTCGGTGAGCCGCGAGGTCACTTCAAACGGCGGCACAAACTCGCTCATCGCACCGGCATTGGAGATTTTCGCAGCGATGGCCATAGGAATTAGCTGAGGGACGGCCCACACGGCCGCCCCTAGTGAGCTCCGAAAGGTGCGAGGCAAGCCTCGCACCAAGAAAGCGGCGTCATCCCGAGATTTCGGGCCGCCGCACTCCAAAGGGGCACAGCAATCCCGATCCCGAAGATTCGGGACTCGGGAGCGCCCCTACGAAGCTATTTGGCGCCGACGGCGACGGGTTGCACGTACGTCCGCACGGCCGCGCCCACGCCCGCGCCAGCCGGCACGTGGAAGCCCTGGTCGAGCAGGACTTTTTCGAAGGCCGCCAGGAAGAGCAGCACGTGGTTGCGCTGGCTGCAGAAGCCCATCAGGCCGACGCGCCAAATCTTGCCCTTGATGGGGCCGAAGCCGCCGGCGATTTCGATGTTGAACTCGTCGAGGAGCTGATTGCGCAGCTTCAAATCTTCGACGCCTTCCGGGACACACACGGCAGTCACGGTGGGCAGCCGGTCCTTCGGGTTTTTCACGAACAGTTTCAGGCCCATGGCTTCCAAGCCGGCGACAAGGGCCTGCTGGTTCTGGCGATGACGCTCCCAGCGGGCTTCGAGGCCTTCCTCGAGCACCAGTCGCAGCGCCTCGCGCAGGCCGTAAATCAGCGTGACCGGCGGCGTGTGGTGATAGAGGCGGTCCTTGCCCCAGTAATTCAGCGCCGTGGTCATGTCGAAATACCAGCTCTGCACCGGCGTCTTGCGCGTGCGCAGGACCTCTTCGGCGCGGGCGTTGATGGTAATGGGCGACATGCCCGGCGGCGCGCTGAGCGCTTTTTGCGAGCCGCTGAAACAGATGTCAATGCGCTGCTTATCGGTATTGAGCGGAACGCCGGCGAGCGTGGCCACCGCATCCACGACGAGCAGGGCGCCCAGCTCGTCGGCCACCTGACGATAGAGGTCGAGGTTCTGAACTACGCCGGTGGAGGTTTCGCCGTGGGCCAGGCCGACGAACTTGATCTTGCGTCCCTTGCCCGCGCGGCGGACATCCTCCGGATCCACCGTGGTGCCGTAGGGCACTTCGAGGCGATGGATTTTCGCCGGGGTGCGCTCGGCGATCACCGCCATGCGTTCGGAAAAGAAGCCGTTGACGCAGACGATGGCTTCGTCGCCTGCTTCGAGCGGATTGAGTACGGCCGCCTCGATGCCGCCGGAGCCGGAGGCGGAAATCGGATAGGTCACGCGATTGTCGGTCTGGAAGGCGAGACGCAGCATAGCCTGGACGTCGTCCATCATGTTCTTGAACCAGGGGTCCAGGTGGCCTACCACCGGCGTGGCCATCACGCGAGAAACGCGCGGGTCCACGCTGGAGGGGCCGGGAGTCAGCATTAACCGGGTCGGGGGAATCAATTCCTTGAGAAGATCGTTCATGGTGTAAGCACCTCGAAGTTTGCGCGAGCCATCGGCTGAACCTGCGGTTGCTGCTTGCGGAACAGTCCGCCGGCGCGCTTAGGTTGGCGGCACGGCACCGGGCGGCAGTTCTAGTGTCTCTAATCGGCCAGACGGGGTCAACGGTCAATATGGACTGTTGCCTGGCGAATGTTGCGGCGGCTTCCCGCCGCCACACGAGCACTGCGGCGGGATAAACCCGCCGCTACACGAGCGTCGAAAAATTCTGTACAATGCCGAGTCTCACGAACACGGGACAGAATTGCAGGAGAGAGTGTATGGCCGCCAGTCCGAAGGGAGCACCGATGTCTGCCAGCATGGAAACGATCCGTGAGAAGGCCAAGATGCTGCGCATCCACTCGATGCGGGCGACCACCGCGGCGGGCTCGGGGCATCCCACGTCGTGCCTTTCCGCGGCGGACGTGGTGGCGGCGCTTTTCTTCCACGCCATGAAGTTTGAGAAGCTGAACCCCAATTCGGCGACCAGCGACCGCTTCGTGCTCTCCAAGGGACATGCGGCGCCGCTGCTCTATGCGGCGCTGGCCGAGGCGGGCGTGATCCCCGTGGCCAGGCTGCTCACGCTGCGCGAATTTTCGAGCGA
>JACOSF010000123.1 GCA_016179005.1 Acidobacteriota bacterium
GCCCCGTCTAGTTTCCGGTGCCTGAGGTTTGCGCGTAATAGCCGGTGCGCGTGCGCACGCTCATTTTGCCGCGCCCTCGAACCGGCTGCACTTCCACGTTGACGCTGCGAAACGTCCCATCTTTTTTCGAATTGGTCGGGTAGTAGGCCAGCGTGTACTGGTTGCGGATGTCGTGGGCAATTTGCGCGCAGATGGCGCCCACATCGCCCAGGCCCTCGGGGAAAAACGCCAGCCCGCCGGTGGCCACGGCCATGCGCGTCAGCGCCTCGCGCGATTTCCGCGCGTCGCCGCCGCGCTCCTGGCTGAGCAGCCCGATCGCATAAATCACCGCTTCCGATTTCTGCGCTTCAAGCACGGTCAGCTCCAGCCCTTGCCGCTTGTTGCCGTGACCTACCCGGCTGGAGTTGTCTTCGCCGTCGGTGACCACCAGCAGCACCTTCTTGTCCCGCGTGCCTTTTTTCAAGTGGTCGAGCGAGCCGATGATGGCGTCGTAGAGCGCCGTGCTGCCGCGCGAATCAATGCGCTCGAGCGCTTCCTTCAGTTCGTTGATGTCGTGGGTGAAATCCTTGTCCAAGTCCAGGTAGTAATCGTCGTTGAAGTTCACCACGAAAGCCTCGTCTTCGCGGTTGCTGGCCTCGACGAAGGCCAGCGCGGCGATGTTCACGCGCTCGCGCTTGTCGCGCATGCTGCCGCTGTTGTCAATCACCAGCCCCACGCTGATCGGGACGTCTTCGCGCTTGAAGACGGAGAGTTTCTGTTCGACCTTGTCCTCGAATACGCGGAAGCTGTCCTGCTTGAGGTCGGACACGAATTTCCCGCGGTCGTCGAGCACGGTCGCGTGGAGCACCACCAGGTTAACGTCGCGCAAAATCCGGTAGTCGTCGTCTTTCTTTTGCGAGGCTAGCGGGGCGGGGGGCGTGCTCTTCTGCGCTTGTGGCGCGGCGTCCCGAGGCATCGGGAGCGCGCGCACTACACCGCTGCGGCCGCCGGGCGGTTCGGCTTGGCTCACCACAAGCGGAAGGACGCCCACCAGGACAATCAGCAGAGCGGCAAAGAAAAGGATGCGCTTACTTAGCCGGCGCATAATATCCGGCGCGGGAATAGACGTTAAGAGGCGGGAGCCCCTTGGGCGGCTTGAGCCGGACTTTGATCTTGCGCCACTTTCCATCGCGTTCCATGTTCCCTGGTTTGTATCCGAGGACATACTGGTTTCGTAGCTCCATCCCGATCTTCGCCGCGATGTCCGGCAAGTCGTTGAGATTTTCCACAGGGAACGCGCGCCCGCCGGTCATCTCCGTGATTTCGGCGAGCATGGTCGGCCCGTTCAATTCCTCCGACGTGCGGCCGCGGAACCCTAGCGGATCGTAGATGCCGACGGCGTACAACTGAACATCCGCTTCCCGGAGGAAGTTCTTGATGTCCCGCTCGTTGTACCGGCTGTGGTTATCGCCGCCGTCAGATATGATGAGCAAAGCGCGCTTGGTGTTGCGTGCTCCTTTCATCTGGCTGAGCCCCAGATAGACGGCATCCAGCAGCGCCGTCCGCCCTTTGGCGCCGGCGTACATCATGCGGGTCTGCAACTCCTCGACGCTGCTGGTGAAGCGGCTCATCAGTTGCGCCCGGTCGTTGAAGCTCACCAGGAAAAACTCATCCTGCGGGTTGGCCGTCTTGAAGAACTGCAGCGCCGCCAGCCGCGCCTTGTCCACTTTGTTGGACATGCTGCCGCTCAGGTCCAGCACTACGCCGATGGAGATGGGCACGTCTTCGCCGGAGAAGTGCACCACTTCCTGTTCCTCGTTGTCTTCGAACACGCGGAAGTTTTCGCGCTCCAGCCCGGTCACTAGCCGGTTGTACGGGTCTGTCACCGTAGTGTTCACCAGCACCAGGTCCACGTCCACGCGAATGCGCTTGTCGCCGGGACGCGTCTTTTCGGGTGCGGCAGTTTTGTTTTGTGGCGCTGGGGATTGGCCGGAGGCGAAGCAGGTCACGAGTGCGCAGATGGTCAGCAAGACAATGCTTGCATGGCGCATGGACCGCTGCCTGGCGCTCGGCATCACCGCTCCCCTCTCCGCCCCGCAACGGGACGGGTGCAGGCCGACCTGAACTCTTTAAGACTGATTCTAACACTCTGCAAGTCCAAATCAAGCCGAACCGAAGCCGGCGCCCGCGGAGGCCGTCGGGAGCGCCTCGACTCCGCCTCGCCCCGGTGTTAGCATTCCGCGCGTGAACGTCCTGGTCGTCATCCCCGCGCGCTACGCCGCAACGCGCTTGCCCGGCAAGCCGCTGGTCGCCATTTGCGGCAAGCCGATGATCCAGCACGTCTACGAACGCGTGCGCCGAGCCGCGCTCGTTCACCGCGTGGTGGTGGCCACCGACGACGACCGCATCCTTGAAGCTGTGCGCGGCTTTGGCGGCGAAGCGGTGATGACGCGCAGCGACCACCGCTCCGGCTCCGAGCGCGTCGCGGAAGTCGCCGCGCAAATCCCCGCGGACATGTACATTAATGTCCAGGGCGATGAGCCGCTCATCGAACCGGCGGCCGTGGACGCCCTCGTCGGGGCCATGACCGCGGACGATGATCCTCCGGTCCAACTGGGCACTCTTTGCGTTCCCATTCAGTCTCCCGCCGACATCATGGACCCCAACATCGTGAAGGTGGTTCTCGATTTTCAGGGCGACGCGCTCTACTTTTCCCGCGCACCCATTCCCTGGGTGCGCGATGAAGGCAGCCGGGTGCACGCCCGGCACTTCAAGCACCTCGGCATCTACGCCTACCGCCGCGCGCCGCTGCTGGAATTTCCCACGCTGCCTCCCGGCGAGCTCGAAAAGCTCGAGCAACTTGAGCAGCTCCGCTTCCTGGAGAATGGTTACAAAATCCGCGTGGCTGAAACTTCGTTCGATTCCGTCAGCGTGGACGTACCCAGCGACGTCGCCCGTGTGGAAGCCCTCCTCCGCGGCCATTGACACAGAAAAACTTCTCCCGCATAATGCGTTGTACGCCGATCCTATCGAAGGATAAAAAACACTCAACGGATGCCCTCCGACCAGGCGAAATATAGCGGCCCGAAATACATTTTTGTAACCGGCGGCGTCGTCTCCTCCCTCGGCAAAGGTCTCGCAGCAGCTTCCATCGGATGTCTCCTCGAAAGCCGCGGTCTGCGCGTCACGCTGCAGAAGTGCGATCCCTACCTGAACGTGGATCCAGGCACGATGAGCCCGTACCAACACGGCGAGGTGTACGTCACCGAAGACGGCGCGGAGACCGACCTGGACCTCGGCCACTACGAGCGCTTCACCAACGCCCGCCTCACCCGCGACCACAACTGGACCACCGGCCGCATCTACGAATCGATCATCGCCAAGGAACGCCGCGGCGACTATCTGGGCAAAACCGTGCAGGTGATTCCGCACGTCACCGACGAGATTAAAGCCGCGTTCCGTAAAGTAGCGGTGGAGACCGACGTCGTCATCATCGAAATCGGCGGCACCGTCGGAGACATCGAATCGCTGCCGTTCCTGGAAGCCATGCGCCAGATGCGGCTGGAGCTGAGCGCGGAAAACGTGGCCTTCGTGCACGTCACGCTGGTGCCCTTCATTCCCACTGCGGGCGAGCTGAAGACCAAGCCCACGCAGCATTCCGTCAAGGAACTGCTCAGCATCGGCATCCAGCCGGACATTCTGCTCTGCCGCACCGACCGCCGCCTGCCGCGCGAGCTGAAGGCCAAGATTGCGCTCTTCTGCAACGTGCAAGAATCCTGCGTCATTTCCGCGCAGGACGTGGAAACAATTTACGAAGTGCCCGTGGCGCTGGCCAAGGAAGGGCTCGACGAGCAAATCCTGCGCCTGCTGCGCATCAAAGCCGATTCGCCCGACCTGACTCGCTGGCTCGACCTGCTCCAGCGCATCCACAATCCCGCCGGCGAAGTCCGCATCGGCGTGGTCGGGAAGTACGTGCAGCTCGAAGACGCCTACAAAAGCCTGCGCGAGGCGTTGATGCATGGTGGCTTGGCGCACAACCAGCGCACCGTCGTCGAGTGGATTGAAGCGGAAGAGTTGGACGGCCCGGAAGCTGCACAGCGCCGCCTGGCGCACGTGGACGGCATTCTCGTCCCCGGTGGCTTCGGCAAGCGCGGCATCGCCGGCATGGTCGAAGCCATCCGTTACGCGCACGTGAACAAGGTGCCCTTCTTCGGCATTTGTCTGGGCATGCAGTGCGCCACAATTTGCTACGCGAGGCACGTCTGCGGTTTGAAAGAAGCGGACAGCACGGAATTCGATCCCTGCACGCCGCACCGGGTCATCTACAAACTGCGCGAACTGCTCGGCGTGGACGAAATGGGCGGCACGATGCGCCTGGGCGCGTGGCCGTGCAAGCTCGAGGCCGGCTCGTTTGCGCATCGCGCCTACGGTGCGCTGGAAATCACGGAGCGCCACCGCCACCGCTACGAGTTCAACCGCGAATACGAGCAGCAACTCGTGGACGCTGGCTTCCGCATCACCGGCCGCACGCCGGACGGCACTTACGTCGAGATCGTCGAGGTCGCCGTCCAC
>JACOSF010000182.1 GCA_016179005.1 Acidobacteriota bacterium
CAAAGCTAACTGAAAAAGCGATGGGCGATGAAGGCGCTGAGGTAGGCCAGGACGGTCATGTAACCGAACTGGATGGCGGGCCATTTCCAGCCGCCGGTTTCGCGGCGAACGACGGCGAGGGTGGACATGCACTGCATGGCAAAGGCAAAGAAAATGAGCAGCGCGACAGCACCGCCGGTGGTCAGGTCCTTTTGAATGGCGGCCTGAAGATTGCGGCTTTCGGGATCGGCGTCCATGCCGTAGATCGTGCCCAGGGTGCCGACGATTACTTCGCGGGCGGCCAGCGAGGTGATCAGGCCGATGCCGATTTTCCAGTTGAAACCGAGGGGACGGATGACCGGCTCGACGACGCGTCCGATGGTGCCGGCAAGACTCTGCTCGATCGGAGGAACCTTGCCGTCCTGCAACGGAATGTGCGCGAGCAGCCAGATGACAATGGCCACGCCGAGAATGACGGTGCCCGCCCGGCGCAGGAAAACCTTTGCGCGGTCATAGAGCCGCAGGCCGAGCGAGCGAAGTGTGGGCCAGCGGTAAGGCGGCATCTCCAGCACGAAGGGGGCGCGGCCGCTGCGCAGAATGGTGGACTTCAGCAGGCGCGCGGTCCCGATGGCGGCAAGGAATCCCAGCACGTAGAGCCCGAGCAACGTGGCGGCGCGCGCGCCGAGGAACGGGCCAAACACCGGCCTATCAGGAATGAAGGCGGCGATGAGCAGGGTGTAAACCGGGAGACGGGCGGAACAGGTGATGAACGGCGCGACCAGAATGGTGGCGATGCGATCGCGCTTGTTCTCGATGGTGCGCGTGGCCATGATGGCGGGGACCGCACATGCATAGGCGGAAAGCAGCGGGATGAACGACTTTCCTTGCAAGCCAACCTTGGCCATGGTGCGGTCGGCGATGAGCGCGGCGCGCGCCAAATAACCGGAATCCTCCAGAATGCCGATTAAGAGGAACAACAGCAGGATCTGCGGCAGGAAGACGATCACCGAGCCGACGCCGCCCCACACTCCTTCCGTCAGCAGCGAACGCACCGGAGAATCCGGGAGGAGGCTGGCCACGGCGTGACCAGAGCGCTCGACGAGAAACTGCAAGCCGTCCATCAGCGGCACTGCGGCCGTGAAGATCGTCTGGAAGACGGCGAGGACCACGAGCAGAAAGATGGCCGGGCCGGCAACGGGGTGCAGAAAAACGGAGTCGAGGCGGCGCGTCCAGAGAGGCGGCGCGGGAGCATGATAGCGGGCGTCGCCGCCGACGCGCGAGGCCCACTCGCGGCAGCGCGGAATGTCGTTGAGCACGGGCAGCTCGACATAGGCTTTGTTTGCGGGAAGGCCAGAGGCGAGAAAGCGGCGCACCTCGTCAAGACCTTCGCCGCGCACAGCGCTGGCGAGCACCACGGGAGCACCCAACTGACGCGACAGCGCATCGAGATCCACGTGACCGTGGCGACCGCGCAGGTCGTCGGCCATGTTGAGGATGACCAGCGTGGGCAGACCCATGGAGAGAACGGGCGCGGCCAGGAGGAGATGGCGTTCGAGATTGGTGGAATCGAGAATGAGCAGGACAGCGTCCGGGCGGCCCACTTCCGGGCGACGGCCGTTGAGCACGTCGTGCGCGACCTTTTCATCCTCGGAACGGCTGGACAGGCCGTACACTCCGGGCAGATCGACCAGCGCGATTTCGCGGCCGTCCTCCAGGCGGGCCTTCCCCAAACGATGCTCGACGGTGACGCCCGGGAAGTTGGCAACCTTCTGCCGCATGCCGGTAAGCTGGTTAAAAAGGGTGGACTTGCCGGAATTGGGCGGGCCGACAATGGCCACGAGCCGAAAAGCGCCGGCCACAGACTCCGTTGGAGGCGAGAGGGTGGTGGCGTTTGCCGAACCGCACCCAGCACAATCGCTCATAGGTTAATCCTTACCGTTCGAGCCGGAGCGGAGCCGAAGGCGCGAGGCGGTCTCGCGGCGGAGGGCGATTTCCGATCCGTCCACGCGGTAAACGCGCGGATCGCCGCCGGGGGCGCACCGGCCGACGACAATGCGCGTGCCGGGGATAAAGCCGAGTTCCATCATGCGCTGGACATCATCCTCGGCCAGCTCGATGCGCTCGAGCACGCCGTGTTCGCCTTCGCGGAGTTCAGAGAGCACGGCAGGCGCGCGATGCGGGTGGCGTTTCGTGTGGCGTTTCTGACGGAGAGCCATAGGAACCAACCGTCCTTCACAAACGGGCCCTGGCGAGAAGCGATGCACTCTGCGGCGGCGGTCGCAGTTGAAACTTAGTTGCAACTCACGCGGCCATTGTAGCGCGGAGGCCACGGTACGTCAAGGGAATTTCCTTGGATTTGTTCGGCCAACCGTTACAATACATCCCTCGTGAGATGCGCAATAACAAAGCGATTCCTGGCGGTTTTGGTGATGGCCGCGGTGTGTTTCCCGACCGCGGCGGAAGGACAATCCGGCGGCGCAAAGAAAGAAGAGCCGCGCACCGGCACCGCACAGACCGCGCCCCGCGCCAAGCAGGCCGAAAAACTTTACGAAAGCGCCGTGCAGGCGGAGCAGGAAGAGTTGTGGAATACGGCGTACGCCCTGTACGCAGAGGCTCTGCAGTTGGCGCCGGGGAACACCGAATACGCGGCGCGGCGCGAACGGGCGAAGTTCCGCCTAGTGCAGCAGCACATGGACCGGGCCGAATGGCAGGCGGTACAAGGGCATCTGGAGGAGGCGCGGAATGAACTCCGCATGGCCCTGTCGCTGGACCCTAAATACCGCGTGGCGCAGGAACGCCTGGCACAACTGAGCACGCGGACCTCGCAGGAAACGGGGCGAAAGTCGGAATATGACGCGGTGGTGATCCAGCTCAAGGCCCGGCCGGGGAAACGCACCTTCGACTTCCGGGGAAATACGATCGGGGCATACGACGAAGTTGC
>JACOSF010000176.1 GCA_016179005.1 Acidobacteriota bacterium
AGCATCGCCGCCGTGCGCCCGCCGAGCGCGCCATCCACCACGCCCTTCAGCCCCGCAGTGCGCAGCCACGGATCGGTGGTGCCACCCCGCTTGCGCATCTCTTCCAGTTGCGCAAGCGGCGCGGTGAACGGCAGCCACTCCGAAATCCGCGCCGTTAACTTCCCCTCTTTTTTCAATTCTTCGTAGGTAAGAAAATCAGTCCAGCCGGAGTTGTCCTGCATGGAGGTCACTCCGAAGCTGGCCGCCTCGGCCAGCGCCATCTGGATGCCCCGCCGCCGCTGTTCCGCGGAGAGTCCGGGCACCTTGCGGAACACCAGGCCCATCGCCCCGCCTTCCTTCAGCATCCCTGTCGGCTCACCCGAGGCTTCGCGCTCAATCTCTCCGGTTTCTGGGTTGGGTGAATCTTTGGTGATGCCGGCAAGCTTCAGCGCTAGCGAATTGGCAATGGCCACGTGACCGTCCACGCGGTTAAAGATCATGGGATGCTCGGTGGAGACGGCGTCCAGGTCTTTCTTCGTTGGAAACTTTTTCACCGGCCACAGCGTGTGATCCCAGCCGCGCCCCGTGATCCATTCACCGGGCTTGTACTCCTTCATCCGGTCGCGGATGCGTTGCTGCATCTCCGCCACGCTCCGGCTGCCGTTGAGTGCAACGGCCAGCTTGGCTTGTCCGCCACTGGCCAGATGCACGTGCGCGTCGTTGAAACCGGGCATCGCGAAGCGCCCTTTCAATTCCACGACGCGCGTATTCGGCCCCACCCACGCCTGAATTTCTTTCGACGTTCCGGCCGCCACGATGCGCTCTCCGCGCACGGCTACCGCTTCGACGCGGGGCCGTGCTGCATCCCCCGTGTAGATCACCCCGCCGGTGAGGACGAGATCCGCGGCTTCATTGCTTTGCGGCGGCTCGACGGCCAGGACGCTTTGGGGCGTTGGCGCGAACCAGCAAAACGCGCCGACGATTACGTCGCCCGTTGCCGTCGAGACGCTGCGCGTTTCCACGGCCGCGAAATTACCGTGCCTCTCGCTCGAGAGCGCCGCGGCAATCGTCATTCCACACAGAAAAAAGATGGCGGCTGTTCGTTTTGTCCTGCTCACTCTTCCACTCCGGCAACGGCAAGAAGTGTCAGCAGAATTCGCTTGAGGCCGGTTTCACGGCCGTTTGGCTCGTACCATTCATTCAGCGAGTGTGCGCCACCGCCACGCCCGCCGCCGCCCAGCGCAATCGCCGGGATGCCCTGCGAGAGCGGGATATTCGCATCGGTGGAAGAGCGTTCCAGCCGCGACCTCTGTCCCACGTAGCGGTCCGCGCTACGCACAGCTTCGAGCAAAAACGAGTCTGCGGGGAGTTCCCCGCCCGGCCGCGCTCCGATCACGCTCACTTTCAATTTCAGAATTTCCGCGGAGTTGTGCACCGCGCCGCGTTCCCGTGCGGCGGCCATCTCTTCTTCGATGCCGGCCTGCAGTGCCTCGCGCAGCGCGTTTTCCAGCCGGTCGAGTTCCGCATCCGACTCCGACCGCAGGTCCACCTTCATGGATGCGTGGTGCGGGATGGAGTTCACCGACGTGCCGCCGTCGATCAGCCCTACGTTGAAGCTCGTGCGTGGGTTCTCCGGCACCTTCACCTTCACAAACCGCGCCACGCCCCGGCTCAGCGCGTGGATCGGGTTGGGCAAACCAAAATCCGCCCAACTATGCCCGCCCGGCCCTTCCACCACCACCTCCATACGCCGCGAGGCCAGGGCCATGCTCGTCACGTGGTCGCTGGAGGCGCCGTCAATGGCGATCACCGCGCGCAGTCTCCCGCCGTAGGTCTCCACCAGCTTGCGCATTCCGCGCAAGTTGCCTTCACCTTCCTCGCCTACGTTGGCGGTAAGCACGATGGTGGCCTGCGTCCGCACCTTGGCTTCGTGCAGCGCCCGCGCCACCGCCAGCAAAGCGGCCAGCCCGCTGCTGTTGTCTGAAATTCCCGGTGCGAGCAGCCGCCCGCGCTCTTTTCGTACGCGCACATCCGTCCCGGGCGGAAACACAGTGTCGAGATGCGCCGAAATCAGCACCACATCTTTAGCCTCGCGCCCTGCGGTGCCTGCCCCGGATTCTTTTGCGGGGAGCCCGCCCCCGCGGGCAGGACGACGCCCGCGGGTACCGGCCCGCTCGCAGACGACGTTGCCGGCTTCGTCCGTGTGGCACTTGAGTCCCGTGTCCTCCAGCATCTTTTTGAGCAACACCCCGCGCAGCGTTTCCTGGAACGGCGGCGCCGCCGTTTCCGTGATGCGGATGTGCTGTTCGGTCACCCAATCCGCGCTGCGCTCGAGCCACGCGAGGGCGCGCGCCACGCGCGACCCCTGGGCGAGTTGCGGCGCCGGCGTGGGCACGGCAGTGGCGGTTTGGGCCGTGAGGCTGGTCATGAAAGCGAAAAGCCAGACAAGGAGTATTCTCACCGTCTTGAATCTATCTTTTTGGCTGCGGCTTCTGCGGCCTATCATTTCGGCTGCGGTTTCTGCGGCCAATCATTTCCGCCCCTCGTCCCGCGGCTGTGGGATTGCTCGGGACAGGTCCGCCGCGGCAGACGCCGTCCCCAGGCCTCGGGACATCACCGGTTGGCCGGGTTGCTGGCACCTGCTGCGGACAGAATCTCTTCCTCCGTCATCACTCGTGTGGCTTTCTTCGCAGCGCTGAAGATGCGGTCCACCACGTCTTCGGTGGCCGGGATGCCCCGCTTTTCGAGCCAGAAAATCACGTTGGAACGCCCGCTCATCGGCCCGATTTCGATCACCTGGTCCAACCCGAACAGGTTGGACGGCACGCCGCTGTACACAAAATTCGCCAGCAGCGGATCGTTCTTCTTGTACGCCTTGATGATGGCCGCGGCGTGTACGCCTGTGGCCGTGCGGAAGGCATCCCGCCCGATCACCGGATAATTCGGAGGTATTGTGGTGTGCGTGGCCTTCGCCACCTTCTCGCAGTATTCCTTCAGCCGCGAGAGATCGCGGTCAATCAGCCCCATAAGCTTCAGGTTGACGAGCATTAGTTCCATCGGCGTGTTGCCCACGCGCTCGCCCAGCGAATTGGCCGCCGCGTGCACCTGGTCCGCGCCGCCCATCAGCGCCCCGAAGGAATTGGCGATAGCCAGTCCGCGGTCGCAGTGGCCGTGCCAGTCCACGCGGATCCCGCCGCCCGCCGGCTTGATCACTTCCTCGACCACAAACTTCACCAGGTTGTACGCGCCGCGCGGCGTGGCGTGTCCTACCGTGTCGCACAGCACGGCCGCCTTTGCGCCGCACCGGATGGCTGTGGTGTACAGAGTCTTCACCGTTTCCGGATCGGTGCGCATGGTGTCTTCGGTCACGTACATGACCGGCAACCCCTGCCCGACGGCGAAGCTCACAGCTTTCTCCGTGGTGCGCTGCAGGTGCTCGACCGTCCAGTCCTCAGCCAACCGCCGGATGGGACTGGAGCCCAGAAAGGTGGCGGCCTCGATGGCGATGCCCGCGCGCTCGGAAATTTCCGCGATCGGACGGATGTCGCTTTCTACCGTGCGCGCCGCGCAGTTCGGACGGATCTTCAACTTCGCGCGCGCGATTTCTTTCGCCAGCGCTTCGGTATCGGCGTACGCCCGCGGGCCCGCGCCGGGCAGTCCGATATTTACCGTGTCAATCCCCAGCGCTTCCATCAGGTGCAGGATTTCGATTTTTTCCTCAATGGTGGGGTCGTGAACGGAGGGATTCTGCAAGCCGTCGCGCAGCGTTTCGTCGTCCAGCATCACCTTGCGCCCGGGAGTAATTTCCGGGCCGGTGAAGACGTTCCAGTCGTGGATGTATTCGCTGTAGTCCATCGCCGGCTAATATCGATGCGTAAAGCTCCGCGGCAATTCGCTCAGGTCGGGCTTGTAGAGCGTCCTGCAAAACTCGCAGCGGTAAATCTCCGCTTTCTTGCCAATCAACGTCTCAATTTCCGGTGGATAGTCGTACCACCGCTTCAGGTGTCCGCAGCAGACCTTCCCTTTTTCGTCCTTCTCGTCGCAGGCTCGCTGCCGGAGTTTCTTGGTTTTCACCTTCGCCGCCGCCGGTGCTTCCGCCGCGGCGGCTGCCGGTGCGACGGGTGTGGCCGTTTCAGACATTTGGTCGCCCTCGCTTGATTGCACGCTTTGGCGTGCGCTGTTTACTCAAATCCGGTGCCCGCGAAAGACCATCTTCAGCGCGTCGCGCGCGCTCGCCAGTCGCGCTCTGAAACTCGGAGCAAACAGCATTTCCAGAAAACGGTCTGC
>JACOSF010000177.1 GCA_016179005.1 Acidobacteriota bacterium
CCCAGCTTGATGCGATCGCCCAGATTGTCCTTGAGGCCTTTCCAGGTGGTGGGCGTGCCGATCAGGCCGAACACACAGATAAGAATGACGCCCAGGATGAACAGGAATTTCCACTTGAGGTTCGGATTCATAATTTAGTCTGGCTACCTTCGAATTCGAATTTGGCGACCCGCCGATGAAAAGCGTCGGCGGAGTCGCCGCTACATTCCTGTCGATCAGGTCTCTTTCGCCTCTGGCTGCATGCCGGCGATGGCCGAGCGGGCCACCTTGATCTTTACCTGGTCGGCGATGCGCAACTGGACGGAGGCGTCCTTGTCGTCCAGGCCGACGATGGTGCCGTAGATGCCACCGTTGGTGACAATCTTGTCGCCGGTCTTGAGCCCGGCGAGCATCTCGGCGGCTTTCTTCTGGCGGCGCTGGGCCGGCAAAATCAGCAAAAAATAGAAAATGGCGAAAAAGGCCAGCAGCGGCACCAGCATGCCGAAGATGTCCTTGGGCGACTGGCCCTGGGCCAGGAGCGAGAAATCGAAAACCGGTTCGATGTGCATCGTGTCAGCCGAGGTCCCGAACCGTCGAACGGGCCGGGATCTCCTGAGAAATAAAATCCTGCCGCAACGGGCAGGAAGAAGCGCGTCAGAATTGGGAAAAGCCGACTTGAGACTGCGGAGCGGGCACCGCCAAAGTAGCGGGGCCCAGCCTCAAGACCTGCCTGGAGTCGCCCAGAGCAGAATCCTGCCTACTCCCCAAACTAGATAGGTTCGCGGAATTTGGCTGGACTGTCAAGGTAAAAGTGCTCAAGGAAGAAGGGTGCAGGGAGCAGGAAAAAGGGACCAGAAATCAGAAGTCAGAAATCAGAAAGAAAGATCCTTCGGCTCGATCCCGCGCTGCGGGATCGGGCCTCAGGATGACAGGCTATTCGGAGGGGGTGGCGAGTTGGGAGAGGAATTGAGAGGAGAAGGAGGCGAGGGAATCGGCGGCGATGGCAGAGCGGAGGCGGCGCATGAGGTCGAGATAGAAAAAAAGATTGTGATGGGTGGCCAGGATGGCGGCGAGGATTTCGTTGGCCTGGACAAGATGCCGCAAGTACGCGCGGGAATATCGGCGGCAGACCATGCACGAGCAATTTTCGTCGAGGGGCAGCGGATCGGCGGCGAAGCGCGCGTTGCGGATGTTGAGGCGTCCGGCAGAAGTGAAGAGCAACCCGTTGCGGGCGGAACGCGTGGGGAGCACGCAGTCCATCATGTCCACGCCGCGGGCAACGTAGTCGGCAAGCTGCTCGGGATAGCCGACGCCCATGAGGTAACGCGGTTTTTCTTTGGGGAGGCGCGCGGAGGCTTCCACGGTCATCGCGCAGGTGATTTCGTGCGGCTCGCCGACGGCCAGACCGCCGATGGCGTAGCCGGGGAAATCGAGCGAAGTAATTTGATCGGTGGATTCGCGGCGCAAATCGTCAAACGTGGCGCCCTGCACGATGCCGAACTGCGCCTGGCGCTGGGCGTCGCCGTGCGCAGCGAAATATTCGCGCGAGCGTTGCGCCCAGGCAAAGGTGCGCGCGGCGGCGCGTGCGGCGGCGTCGCGGGGCGCGGGGGTCTCGATACATTCGTCGAGAACCATGAAGATATCCGCGCCGAGCGCGATTTGAATTTCCGCGGCGGTTTCCGGAGAAAGAAAATACTCGGCGCCGTCGAGATGCGAGCGGAAAGTGACGCCGTCTTCGGCGACCTTGCGGAGATCGGCGAGGCTGAAGACCTGGTAGCCGCCGGAGTCGGTGAGAATCGCGCGCGGCCAGGCCATGAATTGATGCAGGCCGCCGAGGGAGCGGATGAGTTCGTGTCCGGGACGCAAGAACAAATGATAGGTGTTGGCGAGAAGAATCTGCACGTCGAGGGATTCCAGCACGTCCTGGGTGATGCCCTTGACTGTGGCGGCGGTGCCCACGGGCATGAAGCAGGGCGTGTCGATGACGCCGTGGGGAGTGGTGAGCCGGCCGAGGCGCGCGCCGGTGGGGTCGGTGTGGAGGAGTTGAAAGGAAAAAGACACGAGGGGAGTTTAGCAGAGGAGGTCAGGAAGTAAGGAGGTCAAGAGGTCAGGAATATGAGGGGCGGGGCTAAAGCCCGCCCCTACAG
>JACOSF010000178.1 GCA_016179005.1 Acidobacteriota bacterium
GTCGGCGGCAGAATCTGGTCGCGCAGCGCGAGCACGCTAATGCCGGCTTCGAGGCCTCCGGCGCCGCCCAGCAGGTGCCCGGTCATGGATTTCGTCGAGCTCACCGCGACTTTGCTCGCGCGTTCGCCGAAAACGCGCTTTACGGCGATGGTTTCGATGGCGTCGCCGATGGGTGTCGAGGTGCCGTGCGCGTTCACGTAATCCACCACGTCCGGCGAAACTCGGGCGTCGCGCAGCGCGGCCATCATCACGCGGTATGCGCCGGCGCCTTCCTCGGCGGGTTGCGTGATGTGAAACGCGTCGCCGGACATTCCGTAGCCGACGATTTCAGCCATGGGCGGCGCGCCGCGCTTTTCGGCGTGCTCCAGCGCTTCGAGGATCAGGATGCCGGAGCCTTCGCCGACCACGAAGCCGTCGCGCTGCGCATCGAACGGGCGGCTGGCGCGCTCCGGCTCGGCGTTGCGCGTGGAGAGCGCCTTCATGGCCGCGAAGCCGCCCACGCTCAACGCCGTGATGGCGCCTTCCGCGCCGCCGCAGATCATCGTGTCGGCGTCGCCGCGCTGGATGATTTTGTAGGCGTCGCCGATGGCGTGCGCCGAAGCGGAGCAGGCCGTGGCCGTGGCCGAGTTGGGCCCGCGCGCGCCCGTGCGGATGGAAACGTGTCCCGCGGCCAGGTTGACGATCGTCGCGGGAATGAAGAACGGAGAAATGCGGCCGGGGCCGCCCTGCACCATCTTGCTGTGTTCGCGCTCGATGACTTCGAAGCCGCCGATGCCGGAGCCGATATAAACGCCGGTGCGGTCGGCCTCCTCTTCGCTCGAGATTTTCAGCCCGGCCATCTGCGAGGCGAACTCGGAGGCGGCAATCGCCAGCGCGATGAACCGGCCCATCTTCTTCTGCTCTTTTTTCTCCACCCAGTTGCCAAGGTCGAAGTTCTTCACTTCGCCCGCGATGCGGCAGTCATGTTGGGAGGCGTCGAACAGGGTGATGGGGCCGATGCCGCTCTTGCCGGCGACGATGTTTTTCCAGACTTCCTCGGTGCCGATCCCGCATCCGCACACAAGACCGATTCCGGTGACAACTACGCGGCGGCTCACGATGGGCTTTCTCCGTGCAGGCTGTACGGTTTACTTCTTGTCCTTCGAGTGTTTTTCGATGTATTCGATGGCGGCCTTGACGGTGGCGATCTTTTCGGCGTCCTCATCGGGGATTTCGATCCCGAAGGCTTCCTCAAAGGCCATGGTCAGCTCGACGACATCGAGCGAATCCGCGCCCAGGTCGTCCACAAACGACGCGGTGGGGGTGACTTCCGCTTCGTCCACGCCCAGTTGCTCCACGATGATTTGTTTTACGCGCTCTTCAACACTGGCCATCCTGTTTCCTCCGGTGATCTCGTTTGATAATCCGGCTTCGGGGTCCTGCTTGGAAATCTGCTGTCTCCAAATAACCCGCCCATTCTAGACGCGGCGTCTGCATTGGTCAACCGCGTCAAGCCATATACATGCCGCCGTTCACGTCCAGCACATGGCCGGTGACATAGCCGGCCTCTTCGCTGGCGAGAAACACAATCGCGGCGGCGACGTCGCGGTCCGTGCCCATCCGCCCCAGCGGAATTTTTTCTCGCATCTCCTGCTTCACTTTGTCGGGCAGGGGATCGGTCATCGGCGTAGAGATAAATCCCGGCGCGACGGCGTTGACGGTGATGTTGCGCGAGGCAATCTCCACGGCGATCGCTTTGGTCAGTCCGATGAGACCGGCCTTGGCCGCAACGTAGTTGGCCTGCCCGGCGTTGCCCGTCTGCGCCACCACCGACGTCACGTTGATGATCCGCCCCCAGCGCTGCCGTATCATCGCGCCGAGCGCCTGCTGGGTGCACAGGTGCGCGCCGGTCAGATTGGTGCGGATGACGGCGTCCCAGTCCTCCAGCTTCATGCGCAGCGCCAGGCCATCGCGGGTGATGGCGGCGTTGTTCACCAGAATATCGAGCTTGCCGAATTTTTCAAGAACCTGTTTGAAGCCGGCCTTGATCTGCTCGGCATCGGCCACATCCATGGGCACGGCCAAGCCTTGGCCACCCGCGGCGGAGATTTCCGCCACTACGGCATTCAGTTTTTCCGCATTGCGCGCGGCGACGGCGACCTTGGCGCCGGCTTCGGCCAACGCCAGTGCGGTCACACGTCCAATGCCTTGCGACGCGCCGGTCACCAGTGCGACTTTGTCCTTCAAGCTGAACATGACTATTTGTAGCGGCGGGGTAACCCCGGCGCTACTCCGTTTCGCCGCGGGCCTGGGTCAGCTTTTCCACCGCCGCGGCCAGGCTCTTTTCGTCCTCGACGTTCAGGCAGTGCACCGAGCGGTCAATCTGCCGCAGCAGGCCGGAGAGGACTTTGCCCGGGCCGACCTCAATGAAAATCGCCACACCCAATTGGATCAGTTCGCGGACCGATTCCTCCCAGCGCACCGGCAAGCAGACCTGACGGATCAGCGCGTCGCGGGCCTCTTCACCCTTTTCGATCACGTCGGAGTCGGCGTTATTCACCAGCGGGCAAAGCGGGTCTCGAAAAGTGGTCTGGCGCAAGTCCACTTCGAGGCGCTGCTGCGCGGGTAGCATCAGCTCGCTGTGGAACGGTGCGGAGACCGGCAGGATCACCGCGCGTTTCGCACCGGCCTGCGAAGCCAGCTCGACCGCGCGCTTCACCGCCGCGGCGTGCCCGGAAATCACCGTCTGCTCCGGCGAGTTCAGGTTCGCGGCGGAGACGATTCCTCCCTCCGCGGCTTTCTTGCAGATTCCATCGATCTGTGCCGCCGCCAGGCCGAGGATGGCGGCCATGGCGCCTTCGCCGGCGGGCACTGCTTCCTGCATGTACTTGCCTCGCTTGCGCACCAGGCGCACCGCGTCGGCAAACTCCAGAGCGCCCGCCGCGACGTTGGCCGAATACTCGCCCAGGCTGTGTCCGGCCACGTAATCCGGCGAAATGCCTTTTTCCTGCAACGCGCGCAGCGCCGCCACGCTCACCGTCAGGATGGCCGGCTGCGTGTTTTCCGTGAGCTTCAGCTCGTCTTCGGTGCCTTCGAAGCAGATCCGCGAGATGGCCATGCCCAGCGCCTGGTCGGCCTCCTCGAAAACGGCGCGGGACACCCCGAACTTCTCGGCGAGGTCTTTGCCCATGCCGGGGTACTGCGAAGCTTGTCCGGGAAAGAGAAACGCCAGTTTGCCCATTGGGTTGCTCGGTTTCTCCAGCGGCACTCCGCCGGGGATGGACCGGGCGCGCGGCGCTCAGCGCTTTGCGCCCACTCCCACTTCGGAAAGTTCCTGTTCGATTTTCTCGTTCAGTTTGGCGCGGCTCAACTCCGCCGCCACACGGATGGCATTCTTGATGGCGTTTGCATTCGAGCGGCCGTGGCCGATGATGGTGATGCCACGCACGCCCAGCAGCGGCGCCCCGCCGTACTCGGAGTAGTCCAGCTTCTTCTTGAAATTGGCGAAGGCTTTGCGGGCGAACACATAGCCCACTTGCGAGGCCAGCGTGCTATTCAGCGCTTCCTTCAGCGTCGTGGCAATGTGCTCCACCAGGCCCTCGCTGATTTTCAGCGCCACGTTGCCGATAAAGCCGTCGCACACGATCACGTCCGCATCGCCGGCGAAGACGTGCCGCCCTTCAATGTTCCCCACGAAGTTCAGGGGCATGTGCTTCATGCGGTTGTGCGCTTCCCGGGTCAGCTCGTTGCCCTTCATCTCCTCTTCGCCGATGGAAAGCAGCCCCACCTTGGGACGGCGCGTGCCGAATATCACGCGGTGGTAGATCTCTCCCATGATGGCGAATTGTTCGAGGTGAGCGGGTTTGGAGTCCACGTTGGCGCCCACGTCGAGCATCACGGAAACGCCGCCGCGCGTGGTGGGGAAGGGGGCCGCCAGCGCCGGACGGTCCACGCTGGGCAGCGTGCCGAGGATGAAGTGCGCCGCGGCCATCACCGCGCCGGTGTTGCCCGCGCTGACGAAGCCGTCGGCGTCGCCGCTCTTCACCAGCCGCGCGGCCACGTGCACCGAACTATCCTTTTTCTTGCGGAAGGCCGTCACCGGCGACTCGTCCATGGCAATCACTTCGCTCGCGTGGACGATTTCCAGCGGCAAGTCGCCGCCCATGGCGTCAAGAGCGATGGTGATCATCTAGGCTCCGGATGGAGGAATGCGCTCCGGTACTGCGCGGGGCGCCCGGAAAGATAGCTCGTGAACTTAGGACGTTCAGGACGAGGTGTCAACCACTTCGCGCCCTTTGTAGTACCCGCATTCCGGACAGACCTGGTGGGGCATCTTCATCTGGTGACACTGCGGGCATTCGGAAAGCGTGGGGGCGGTGAGCGCGTCGTGCGCCCGGCGCTGGTTCTTGCGCCTCTTCGAGTGACGTCGTTTCGGGTTGGGCATACAGACTCCTTGCTGCCGGCCTGTTTCTCCTCAGGCCAGTCTAGCGATTCGGGATTTCGATTGCTATTGCTTCTTGGACCAGTCCTGCTTGAAGCGCGCCAGCGGTGCGAGACGCGGGTCGGTCTTCTGGATTTCGCAGCGGCACTCTTCGCTGTTCAGATTCATGCCGCAGTGCGGGCACAGGCCCCGGCAGTCGCTGCGGCAAATCACCTTCATGGGGATGGAGAGGTTCACCTGCTCGGCCAGCACGTCGGCCAGGAACAGCCCGTCCCCCTGGAAAAACCCGATCTCGGTGTCGTCCACCTTCAAGTGGATTTTTTCTTCCTGCGCGATCGTCTTCGCCGGCCGGTAGAACAAGTCAAAATCCCGGCTCACTTCCTCGGCCACTGTTTCCAGACAACGCGAGCACACCAGCTCGATCCGCGTGTGCAGGTGGCCCGAGATGCGGATCTGCCCGTCCAGCAATTCGGCGGTGGCCCGCACCTCCAGCGGGTCGAGTTGGCGGAACTCGATGGAGTGAAAATCGATTGTGCCGGCCGGATAGGTCTTCTGAATCCGCGCCTTGCGGACGGCCAGTTCTTTGATATCCAGAAACATTCTGTCCGTGCCTGTTCGAATGATCGCGCAAATTCGCGAATCCTGCGGCCGGTGCTGCAAAAAG
>JACOSF010000020.1 GCA_016179005.1 Acidobacteriota bacterium
CGAATCCTGGCAGCGGCTGTGGCAGCCGGTGGCGGTCCGTGCGGAATGGATGATCGGCGTGGCCGCTTTTGCCCTGCTCATCAACGGCGGGATTACCCTGGCGCTGGTCCGCGGCCGGCGCGACCTCAACCTCCGCAGCATCCTCATCCACAACTTTGGCGACGCTCTTTCCAACGTCGCCATTCTGGCCGGCGCGCTGGCCATGCGCTTCACCGGCGTTGCCTGGGTGGACCCCGCGCTCGGGCTGGCCATCGGCGCGCTGGTGCTGTGGTCCAGCTACGGCATCCTGAAGGAGAGCAGCCACATCCTGCTCGAAGGCCTGCCGCGCGGTCTCCGCCTCGAAGACGTGGCCCACGCCGTCCTGCGTGTCCCCGGCGTCACCGAGGTCCACGACATTCACATCTGGACCCTCGGCACCGACCTGAACGCGCTGTCCTGCCACGTGCGCATCCCCGACATGCACATGGACGAGAGCGAGAAAATCCTCGCGGCCATCAATGAAATCCTCGCCCGCGACTTCCACATCACCCACTCCACCATTCAGTTCGAGCGCGCCGGTCTGCGCCAGACGGAACTGATTATGCCCGGCCCAATGAACCCATCGACCTAGACCGGCAAATCTTCACCGACGATGTTGCCCAGATGGTATAGTGCTCCCAGGATAGCTCTCGGGAGTTGGCATGACCGCCGCGGCCCGATTTGCATTTATCGCTCTCGCCTTCCTCGCCGTCGCGCCTCACAACAGCGCGCAATTTGAAAAACTGCGGCCCGTGAACTACGGCGTGTGGTCGCCGCAAGTCGGCGCCGGCGCGATCTACCTCCTCGAAAGCCAGGGCGAGATGCAAGCACAAGAATTGTCGGTCGTCGGAACCGAAGCGATGGTAACAGGTACCGCGTACTGGCTGGAGATGAGGGTCGCTACGAAGGGAAAGAAAGACGGAATTGCGTTCCGGCAACTCTTCTATGAGTCCAAGAAAAAGCTCGTCACCGATCATTTTATCGTTGCGCCCTTCAAGGGAGGGGCGGGCCAGGAATTCCCCAACTCCTGGATGGGTTCCGTAAAAATAACAATTGTGGGATTGTTCTCAACTGCGGATACGCCGACTGACTTTCGCAAGCGCGCGAAGCGCATCGGAACCGAAACAGTATCCACACCGGCGGGGGCGTTTGATTGTGAAGTCTGGCGCATGAAGAAAGGAAGGACCACAGTCTGGTATTCGCAGCAAGTGAAACCCTTCGGATTAGTGAAAATGACGTCGCAGTATGGAACCGTATCCCTGTTGTGGGTCATCTCGAACGCCAAGCAACGAATCTATGTGAATCCAAAGACAAGCCCTGCCGCGACCGGCCTAGAAGCTACGGCAGCAATGCGGAGCGTGTTTCCCGGCAACTGGCTGCCTATGGTTGGTCAGGGCGCTGCTTATGAGTTGGAAAATGGAAGCGTCAGACAAGATGTCGAGTTCACGGTGGTCGGCTCCGAACGGCGCGAGTCGGAGCTCCTCCATTGGCTTGAAGTCTATGCTCCATGCACTGCGCGTGGCATCGAGTTCTCGGATGGAACTCCCGGCTATTACTACACGGATCCAAATACGGGAGAGAGTCGCTGGGAACCCGGGAATTACGGATCTTACTTCACGATTGCGCCCTACAACGGCCGCTGTACGAACAAATTTCTGGTAACCACCGCTGGGTTGATTGCTGCCGAGGCGAGGGCACTGTATAGCCGATGGGATGTAGACCAGGATGGTTACTTCAGTGTTTTGGAACTCTTGCAGATAAAGTACGGGCCTCCGACTTGGCATCCCACGCTTTCCAAACGCCCATCAGACCGCGCTCCCACACAGCCCGAACTGCCGGATTTCCGAAAGCAAGCGGTACTTCTGGGAACGGAAGTCATCACGACCCCCGCTGGAACATTTACATGCGAGCATTGGCGCTCGGTGTCGGACAAGACTGACATTTGGCTAAGCGCAGAAGTGCCGCCACTCGGTCTGGTCAAGAAGTCAAGCGCCAGCGGCAACGTTGCACTCGTGAGGATTATCACGAACGCGAAACCGCGATTGAGAGAAAACCAAGCGGGAAAGAACCCTGAGCTTTACGTAGAACTTCAGCCCCAGAAGAAACCTTAGATGGGCCATTTCATTTCCGCGCCGGTCTCCGCCAGACCGAGCTGCTCATGCCCGAACCGGCTGCCACAAAGAAGCTGTAGCGGACGGTCTTCAGACCGGCCCGACAAGCTTGCATTCGTCAGGCACCGGCGCTATGTTGAATTCAGCTGCCGCGCCGGAAAGGCCCGCCCATGTACGACTATCTCAACTGGATTGCGATTGGCTGGATAGCACTGCTGTGGACCACGGTCGGCATGGCTGTTTACCGCTGGGGACCCGGAAAGGTCGAGCGCCACGCGGCGTGTCCCGAGCGCAAGAAGCGCGCGGACTTCGAAGTGCTCTACTCCGAAGGCGATTTCGGCTCAATTTATCCTGCGGACGTCACGCGCTGCTCATTGCTTGGCGACGGTCCCGTGAACTGCGACCGCGCCTGCTTGGCGCACCTGTAGCCCCCGGGCACCCCGGGACGCCCGGCGGTGTCTAAACTGGGTTGCCCCGCTTCCCCGCTTGACCGGGTTGTGTTATAAACTTCGGGCCGTACGATGAGCGACCCTGCGCCCGAGGAACAGCCCAGGCCGGCGGAGCGCCGGTTGGAGGAAGAGGTTCCCTCCCACTATTGCCCGGTGTGTTCCGCGCGGCTGGCGGCTCGGAGTTGCAAGCTGATGTGCACCACGTGCGGCTATTACATGTCCTGCTCCGATTTTGTCTAGGCGGGGATTTCCCGCCTCGCGTGGCGGGCACCCGGAACATCCGGAATCGAGTTTGTTCACCGAGAATGAGGAGGAAACACCGTGGCACTGAAAATGAATAGCCGGGAAGTGGAAGGAATCAGCATCGTGCAGCTCGAGGGCCGCATCGTGCTGGGCGAGGAAAGCAACGCACTGCGCGAAAAAGTGAAGGGCTTGCTGACCGAGAACAAGAAAAAGATCGTGATGAACATGGAAAACGTCACCTACATCGACAGCGCCGGGCTGGGCACGCTGGTCGCTTCCTTCCACAGCGCCAAGGCGCAGGGCGCCGTGCTCAAGCTCTCCAACCTGGGCGCCAAGTTTCAGGAAGTGCTCCAGGTGACCAAGCTGTATACGGTCTTCGAAGTCTTCGACAACGAAGCCCTCGCGGCCCAGAGTTTCACGAAGTAGCTTTTCCGCCCTTTTCCCAAACACTTTGGCGCGGCGATTCATCTCCCAGCGGGGATAAATCGCCGCGCCTATTTTTCCCTATTCCCTGTTTCCTTGTCCCTGCCAGTAAATCGCAATCCCGCTCAGCATCTTGGGATAAAAATCCGTGGACTTCTGCGGGAGCACTTCGCCGCCCAGCGCGATCTCGAACACTTGCTCGACGCGCACCGGCTGGAGCAGGAAGGCCATCTGCGCCGTGCCGGAGTCCACCGCGGCCAGCGCTTTTTCCGCCTCGCGTTCGTAGCGGATGTTCTTCTCCGCGACCACCGCCGCCGCGGTGATGCCCAGCCCTTTCTCCAGCACGAAACGGTGCAGCAGAACCACGTCCAGCCCGCGCTGCGCCGCGGAGACGCCGGGCAGCAGATCGCCGAGGTTCGCGTCCGCGCGCAACAGAAAAAGGTAGAACGCTCCTTCACCTTGGCCCGACGAAGGACGGCTGGCATACAGCCCGAGAGCGCGACGCTCCTTGCCCCGCGCGGAAAAATCCCTTCGAAAATCTTCCCATGCCGTCGCGCGCTCGGCGGTGTCCGTGAAGGGATAGGCGTACCAGTCGAAGTGCGGCTGGAGCGCCCGTCGGAAGGCGGCGAAGTCAAAGCCAGCCACATTTGCGACCACGCGGTGCGTCGGCAGAATGGACAGCCCTTCGGCTTGCGCGTTGACGAAGGTCATCATCGCACGTTCCCACGGCGCATCGGGATTGTCCGAGCCGAGTTTCGCGCGGCATTCGTCGCGCCACGCGAGCGCGGTTTCGTAGCGGTGGTGGCCGTCGGCAATCACGATTTTCTGGTCCGCCATGACTGTGGTGATGCGCGCAATGTTTGCTTTGTCGGTGATGGGCCACAGGCGGTGCACCACGTCGTATTCGTCGCGCATTTCCGTGGCCGCTGGCGTGCGCGCCGCCTCGGCGAGCAGCGCGTCAATCCGCCGCGCCGGGTCGGAGTAGAGCATGAAGAGCTGCCCGGTTTGCGCGCGCGTGTGGCGGAGCAGTTCGAGCCGGTCAGCCTTCGGCGCCGATAGCGTCTGCTCGTGGCGGAAGACCACGCCCGCGGAAAAATCTTCCAGGCGGCACAGCGCGATGAAGCCGCGACGCACCTTGCGCGTCTTCCCGCCCGGCAAATGGAATTCCTGCGAATAGGCGTAAATGGCCGGCGCGGCATCGCGCACCAGGATGTCCGCGCGCGACCATTCCTCGAGCTTCGCTGCCGCGCGCGTGTACACGTTGTTCCCCGGAGAATCCTCCGGCGTGGCCAGGCCTTTTTCCACCGCGACCAGATTGTGCGCGTCGAGCGCGGCGTAGCGCTGCTGCATCTCCGGCGTGATTTTGTCGTACGGCTGCGTCAGCACGTGCTCCCACTTCACCCGTGCCGGGTTGTAGCGCCACGCCGCAAAGGGAAAAATTTCAGCCATTAGCTCCTCAAAGAAAAGAGAGTGCGCTACACAAGCTAAGCATCATAACAACACGCGGCGAAACTCGAAAAACGAAAACCGAAAAACGGGACACCC
>JACOSF010000110.1 GCA_016179005.1 Acidobacteriota bacterium
CGAACCACTAACCACTAATCACTGGTCTTCAGTACTTCCGCAGCACGCCAATCACTCTGCCCTGAACCTCCACCGCCGCCGCCGGAACCATAATCGGCTTCATCGCCACATTCGACGGCTGCAGGCGGACGTTTTCTCCCTCGCGAAAGAACCGCTTCAGCGTCGCGTCCGTCCTCTCGACCAGAGCCACCACGATATCTCCGTTGTGCGCCGTCTTCGTCTTCTCCACCAGCACGTAGTCGCCGTCCAGGATGGCTTCGTCCTGCATGGAGTCGCCGCGCACTTCGAGCACGAACACCTCTTTCGAGCGCACGAAATCGGCCAGTGAAATCGTCTCGTTATTCTGTACCGCTTCAATCGGACGCCCTGCCGCAATCCGGCCCACCAGCGGCAGCACCACCGCCGTGTTCACCGCCATCGACTGCTTCAGTTTTCCCTTGGGCGGCAGCAGGTCAATCGAACGGCTGCGGTTGTAGTCGCGCGTCAGCAGCCCTTTCTTTTCCAGATTGGTGACGTGCTTGTGCACTGTGGCCAGCGAGCTCAGTCCCATCCCCCGCTTAATCTCTTCATAGGAAGGGGAGTAGCCATTCTCCGCCACGAAGCGCGACAGGAAGTCGTAGAGTTCTCGTTGACGCCGGGTGATCGCCATGCGCGCAGTATGGGCGAAAGATAGGCGAAATGTCAAGTAGCATTCAGCACTCATGTCATACCACATTAGAAATGTCCCCGGTTAGTCCACAATAGAAATGTCCCCTGGTTGTGGTTTCACCATGCCGGAGAAAAGTTGGGAGTGCGCATGTTTCCGTAGCCTTGTCTCCAAGGGTGATTCGGAGGCGCAGGAGCGTTGCGACTCGGTTTCGGGGATGGGGGCGCGGGGGAAGGGGCCGCGCCCCTTCCCTCGCTCAGCGCCTTCGAAGAGCAGGGGATCTCGCGAAACCCGAGACGCTGACCGCGATAGTGAATGGCGATCTCACCGGCTTCATTCTCCCGCACCAGCACGCGGCTCTTGGCCGGCGCCCAGTGCTGACTTTGCCGTTCCAGTTGCAGCAGCCGGTTCTTATAGCGCACCACCCAGTCTTCGCTCACCACCCGTTCCTCCTCCAGCCAGAACACTTCGTCCAGTTGCCGCGCCGTGGGCCGTCGCCGGTGATAGTCGGCTTCCTCCGCCGCGGGCCGCGCGTAACGCCGGTTGTGCTCGGCAAGATAGTGCTCGTCCAGATACGCATTCGCCTGGTCGTAGTTCGCGACCCCGGCCAGCCGCAACTTCTTCACCAGCCGATCCTGATGCGTGCCATGCGCCCGCTCCACGCGCCCTTTGGCTTGCGGCGAACTGGCCGCGATGATGCGGATGCCCAGCTTCGCGCACATGCGTCCAAACTGCGTCACCGCCGCTTCTCCGCGCATCCGCTCCTGCGCATTCGGCGGCCGCACGTACACGTTCTTCCAATCCGTGTACAACGCTCCCGGCACTCCGTAGCGCTCGATCCAGCGCCGCAACACCCCCGCCGCCGCCCAAATCGTTTCCTCTTCCGAGAACCGCCCCAGCGCCTCCGTCGTGGCGTCGTCGACCATATGCATCAGACAGCCCCGCGGCCCACGCTCTTCCAGCCACTCATGAAAGCTCCCGTCTAACTGCACTAACTCACCAAAGTGCGCCTTCGCCTCCCGGCGCTGCCGGTACGGCTTCCGTCGCCGCTGTCTCTGCCACAGCCCGGCTTGCTTCATCCACCGCCGCAGCGTCTCCGCCTGCACTTTCAGCCCGTCATCGCTGGCCAGGTGCTCGGCCGCCAGCGTCGGCCCGAAATCTTCATAGCGCGCCTTGACCCGTTCCAGCACCGCCCCTCGCATCTTCGCCGGATACGCCCGGTTCGATCCCCGCCCGCAGTTCCGATGCTGCAAAGCCTGCGCTCCCCCGCTCCGATACCGCGCCCAGATCCGTTTCGTCTGCCGATAGCTCACCCCCAGCATCTCCGCTGCTTCTCGCAGCCCCAAACCCCTCGCCTTCACCCGCCCCATCACCTCGACCCGGCTTAGTTCCTTCCTGCTCATTTCCGTTCGCCCCAATCTCAGTCCCTCCTCGCAGTAGGAACTCTAAAAGGGGTCATTTCTAATGTGGTTTCAGGGGGACACTTTTAATGTGGTTCAACACGCGAAAGTGCTGACGAACGAGGCTGAGTGCTGAACGCTGAGTGCTCTACTTGATCTTCTTTACCACCCGATCCATTCCACCCAGTTCCCGATAGATGTAGTGCGTCACTCGTCCGGTGGCGTCTTTCACAAAGATCAACCTCGAAGAATCACCGCTCGCGGCTTCACCCTTCACAAAAAAAATCGTCTCATTCTCGGGAAGGAGTTCGCTTTTCTCCGGACCGTTGAATTGTTCCATCAATCTATCCCCTTCCCGCGTTATCGTCGAGATCAGGGTTGGAGCCCATTCGTACTGGCCCACATAGGCATCGTAGATCCGGGGATCGACCTTGGCCGCCACCGGTTCCAGCGGAATCAGGCCATCCGCACCGCCCACCAGCACCCAGTTCTGCCCGCGTCGCATGTGGGTTTCGATCTGCCACTTGTGGGAGTAGGTAGTCTGGCCACCCATCTCGTTGAACTGTTTAGAGTGGTAGGCCACCACCGCCGTGTCGCCGAAAATGTGGACTCTGACATCCTCCAGCGGCCCATACCAGTACTTCGCCTCGCTTGGCCACGATCCATGTTCTTTGAGCCATCCCTGTTTGGTCGCTCCCAGAGGCGCGATCATGTCGTCCGACACGAAACGCGCCCACGCGGCAAAGTCTCTCTTCGCGTTAGCTTCCAGTCGCCCGCGAATGGCCGCCAGCACTTGTTCTTCGTCTTTTCCCGCGGACACTCTCTGCTTCGTCCCTCCCATGGGAGTGCCCGCATCTTGTGCCAGCACCACAGCCGAAACAAGCAAGGACAGCCATACCGTCGTTGCGAGTGCGATCCGTTTCACAGTACATTCCCTCCGGGCGAACAAGTTGTTATCACAAGACTGAAACCCACGAAATAAAATCGATGGCTGAATGCTGAGTGCTGCTTTACTCCGTCACCGCCTTCAAGAACGGATAATAGAAATCCACTCCCCGGTAAAACGCCTCCACCCGTGTCCGTTCATCCTTTCCGTGGGCGCGGATATCGTCGCGATCATATCCCTCGCCAGACACCGCATAGGTCGGCATCCCGGCCGCATTCGTGTAGACGCCATCCGACGCGCCCGTGCTCATGCTCGGCAGCACCGGAATCCCTGGCCACATGCTTGCGACGATCCTGTCGAGTGGATCGAAAACTTCTCTGCGCGGCGCCGGCGGCACGTAGCTGTGCCGGTCCGATCCCCGATCCATCAGCACGTTGTTATTCTCGCGGAACTGAACTTTGATTTTCGGATCCGCTACCACCTTTTCAATCGTCAGGCGCGTTTCCTCGAGCGAATGTCCGGGCAGAATGCGGCAGTTCACGTTGGCCTGCGCCGTTTGCGGCAGCGCATTGTTGGCATGGCCGCCGCTCAGCCGAGTCGCCACACAAGTCGTATGCATGGTCGAGTTGTCGATCGGATCTTTCGACAGCCGCCCCGCCGCCTCCAGATCCGGCGCGTTCTTCAGGATCGCTTGCATGTCAGCCGCGCGCTCTCCCGTTTCCACCTTTGCCAACCGCTCGTAGTAAGTGCGCGTGATGTTGTTCAGTTCGAACGGGAACTGGTAATGCTCCAGCCGGGTCAGTGCGTTCGCTAGTTCGTAGATCGCATTTTCTGGGCGCGGCAGCGAACTGTGCCCCCCGGAATTCGTCGCCGTGAGCACGAAATCGCCGTACAGTTTTTCCGTGGCGTTTACTTCCATCATGAGCGGCTTGCCCTTATCCATCAGCACGCCG
>JACOSF010000168.1 GCA_016179005.1 Acidobacteriota bacterium
AGGTGGAGCATCCCGTCACCGAGATGATTACCGGCGTGGATTTGGTGAAGTCGCAGATCCGCGTCGCCGCCGGAGATCACTTGGATGAAATCGTTCCCAACCTGGAGTTCCATGGGCACAGCATCGAATGCCGCGTGAACGCCGAAGATCCCGACTCGTTCACCCCTTCCGCCGGCCGCGTCACCACGTTCCATACGCCCGGTTCCACCGGCGTCCGCGTGGACACCGCCATGCACAGCGATGCCGTCATCCCGCCGTATTACGACTCGCTGATTGCCAAGCTCATCGTGCACGGCCGCGATCGCGAGGAGGCCCTCTCTCGCATGCGTCGCGCGCTGGAAATGTTCATCGTGGAGGGCGTCAAGACCACCATTCCGCTGCACCGCAAGATCCTCGCCGACCCCGATTTTGCCGCCGGGAACTTCGACACGCACTTCCTCGAACGCTATGTTCCCGTCCCTCTGAACGGGACCGCCGCCAAATGACCATTGTCATCCCCCGGCTCTATGCCATAATGGACGCCTTGTTGCTCAGGACCAGCGCGTTCGCAGTGGCGGAAGCGCTGGCGTCAGCCGGGGTCGGGCTCATCCAGTACCGCGATAAACAGATCTCCGCGCGCAATCTTCTTTCCCTTTCCCGCGAACTCGTCTCTATTTGTGAAAGACATGGCGCCCGATTTGTGATAAACGACCGCCCGGACGTGGCAGCCCTCGCCGGCGCCGGTGGCGTTCACGTCGGCCAGGAAGATTTGCCGGTGGAGGATGCGCGCGCCATTTGTGGCTGCGACTCCTGGGTGGGTATTTCGACGCACAACGAGGCGCAGGTGAGGGAAGCGGAGGCGACGTCCGCGGACTACATTGCTGTCGGACCAGTCTTTGCGACTTCCACTAAGCAGCACGCCGACCCGGTGGTCGGGCTCGAGTTTATCCGCTGGGCGCGCTCCATGACGCGGAAACCCCTGGTAGCCATTGGCGGCATCACAGTGGAGAACGCGGAGCAGGTCTGGCGCGCAGGTGCCGATTGCGTCGCGGTAGCGCGCGATCTGCTGGAGGCCGCGGAACCCGCCGCGCAGGCGCGTGAATTTCTGCGATTGGCTGCAATGCTTGATGCGTAAGTGCTGTGCTGGTGTGGAGTGCGGGACATGAGTCCCGCTGTGCTGTTCGCAACGTACGTTGCTTGAGCTGAAGGCGGCGCTTACGCGCCGCACTCCACAGAGGATCACAACGATGTCTGAAAGCGCTCCAGCCACTCCGGCCGCAATCCCCGCGCAGCGCGAGTTTGTCCGTGAGCTGGGTCTTCTCGACTCGACGATGATCGTCATCGGCTCGATGATTGGCTCCGGCATCTTCATCGTTTCCGCCGACATCACCCGCCTGGTCGGATCCCCCGGCGGCTTGCTCGCGGTCTGGATCATCACCGGCATCCTCACCGTCACGGCGGCGCTTTCCTACGGCGAGCTGGCGGCCATGATGCCCAAAGCCGGCGGGCAATACGTGTACCTGCGCGAAGCCTACTCGCCGATGTGGGGCTTCCTCTATGGCTGGACGCTGTTTCTCGTCATTCAGACCGGCACCATCGCCGCCGTGGGCGTGGCCTTCGCGCGCTTTCTCGGCTTGCTGATTCCGGGGATTTCAGCGGATCTCTGGATCGTCAAGCCCATCAACATCTCTTCCGGCTTCGCCATCAGCCTTTCAACGCAGCAGTTGGTGGGCGTGGTTTCCATTCTGTTCCTCAGCGGGCTGAACACGCGGGGCCTGCATGTTGGCAAGCTCATTCAGAACTTTTTCACCTCGGCCAAAACGCTGGCGCTCATCGGCCTGATTGTCGTGGGTATTCTGCTGGGCCGCAACGCCGACGCCATCAGCGAAAATTTCTCAAATCTTTGGTCCGTGCGCGGCGCGGACCTCATCCAGCCCGATTTCTTCCCGGTTGCCGCCGTCGCTGCCGGGGGCGGTTTCATCGGTTTGCTGGTGGCCTTTTGCGTGGCGCAGGTCGGCTCGCTGTTTTCCGCCGACGCCTGGAACAACATCACCTTCACCGCCGGCGAGGTAAAGAACCCCCAGCGGGACATTCCTCTTTCGCTGGTGCTCGGCACGGGCCTGGTGATCACGCTGTACACGCTGGCCAACGTGGCCTACCTGGTGATGCTCCCGCTCCAGCAGATTCAGCACGCGGCCGACGACCGCGTGGCCACCGCTGCGTTGCAGAATATTTTTGGCCCCGCCGCAGCTACCATCATGGCCGTGCTGATCATCGTCTCCACGTTCGGCTGCAACAACGGTCTCATCCTTGCCGGTGCGCGCGTCTATTACGCCATGGCCAAGGACGGTCTGTTCTTCAAATCCACCGGCCGCCTCAACGAGAAGCTTGTTCCCGCCGTGGGCCTGATTTTGCAGGGCATCTGGGCCGCCCTTCTGGTGCTGCCGCGGACGCGCCTGCGCGACGCCGCCGGAGCGCCGCTGCTGGATCCGGCCACCGGCATGCAGCGCTACGGCAACCTGTACAGCAATCTTCTGGATTACGTTGTTTTTTCCGTGCTGGTGTTCTACGTCCTGACGATTGCGGGAATTTTTGTTCTTCGCCGCAAGCGCCCGGACGCCCCGCGCCCATATCGCGCGTTCGGTTACCCGGTGGTGCCCGTGCTATATATTGTCGCCGCAGTGACCATTATGGTGGTGCTGGCGCTCTATCGCACGCAGACCGCTGGCCCCGGGCTGCTCATCGTCTTGCTGGGCATTCCGGTCTATTGCTTCTGGCATCACAAAGAAAGCAGAAATTAGAATTCAGAGCTCAGAAATCAAAGGGGAGGCGTTAGATGGCTGATCCATTGTTCGCCAGGAAGCCCATGGCCCTGCTCTTGAGTGAGTCGGCCGAAACAGGTGAGCACACGCTGAAGCGCACGCTGGGCCCGATTTCGCTGACTGCGCTGGGCATCGGCGCCATCATCGGCGCCGGGATCTTCGTGCTCTCCGGACTCGGTACGCACTACGCCGGCCCCGGCCTGATGCTTTCGTTCGTGATTTCCGGGCTGGGCTGCGCGTTCGCCGGTCTGTGTTATGCCGAATTTGCCGCGATGATCCCGCTGGCCGGCAGCGCCTACACTTACGCCTACGCCACGCTCGGCGAACTCTTCGCCTGGATTATCGGCTGGGACCTCATCCTCGAGTACGCCATGGGCGCCAGCACGGTCTCCTCCGGCTGGTCCAACTATTTCATCAAGTTCTTGCACATTTTCAATCTCGACATCCCCTTGTGGCTGGCCTACGACAAATGGACGGCGCTCAACGTTGCCAAGAAAGCCGTCGCCCGCGAGATGACCAGGGTTGCCGACCCTTCCCTGGTCGAAGGCACGCGCGCCTTCATTGATAAAATGAATTCCATCCTTTCCGCAGGATCCGCAGAGCTGGTGCAGCGCGCCCACGACCTGGTCGGCGCGCCGCACCTCTTCGGCTTCGACATCGGCTTCAACCTCCCGGCGTTCTGCATCGCCCTGATCATCACCATGATCCTGGTGATCGGCATCAAGGAGAGCGCCCGCTTCAACGCCGCCATCGTAGCCATCAAGGTATCGGTGGTTCTTTTCGTCATCTTTGTCGGCTTCCAGTATGTGGACAAGTCCAACTGGGGCTTCAGTAGTTGGGAGACTTTCGCACCCATGGGTTTTTCGGGAATTGGGGCCGGAGCGGCGTACATCTTTTTCGCCTACATCGGTTTTGATGCTGTCTCCACCACCGCGCAGGAGGCCAAGAACCCTCAGCGCGACCTGCCCATCGGCATCATCGCTTCGCTCATCGTCTGCACCATTCTTTACATCCTCGTCGCCGCGGTGCTGACGGGCATGGTGCCGTGGAAGTCGGTGAACATCGAGGCCCCCATTGCTCAGGCCTTCCTCGACCACGGCCTCACCAAGGCCTCTTTCCTCATCACCTTTGGCGCTCTGGCCGGGCTCACCAGCGTCATGCTGGTCATGCTTCTAGGCCAAACGCGCGTGTTGTACTCCATGGCCAAGGACGGCCTGCTGCCCAGCGGATTTTTTGCGGCGATCCATCCAAAGTTCCGCACGCCGTGGAAGAACACCATGCTGGTGGGATTGGCGGCCGCCATCGTGGGAAGCTTGACGCCGATTGACGACATCGGAAAGATGGTCAACATTGGCACGCTGCTGGCCTTCGTCATTGTGTGCATTGCCGTCCTGGTGCTGCGCCGCACGGACCCCAATCAGAAGCGCCCGTTCAAGACTCCGCTGGTGCCTATTGTTCCCATTCTCGGCATCGGCTTCAACGGCTACATGATGTACAAACTCGGCTGGATCAACTGGGCGCGCCTGATTATCTGGCTGATCATCGGCCTGGTGATCTATTTCTCGTACAGCCGCCATCACAGCAAGATTCGCAATCGCCCGTAGCGCTGCGGCACAGATTTGCTCTTCACCGAACTCCTTTGATACGTTTGACTGCGTGAAGCGCAGTCGAACGAATCCTAATGCCCTTACTTGCTCCTGATCGTATCCGGAATCTCTGGCGGCGGTTTTCCAGCCTCGACCGCGTTGCCCTGAGCGTCGCTGTGCTGTACGGCCTGGTCTGGCTGGCGCGAGCCTCAGGACGCCAACTGCCCCTGCTTCTGGCAACGCTCATCCAGTTTTTCTTCTATTTTTTCATCGGCGGCTATGTGCTTTACCGCCTGACCTCCCTGTTTAGCGGTCGCCTCCTTTGGAGCCTCCGCAACCGGCTGGTCGTCGCCTACCTCTTCATTGCGGTCGTGCCGGTGCTGCTTCTGGCAGCCATGGCCGGACTTTCCGCCACACTTGCATTTCAGCAGCTTGCCGCCTATCTGCTTTACAAAGATGTTCAATCGAGAATCGAGCGGCTTCAGTCACTCACCAACAGCGTGGTCGCCGCGTTGCCTGCCGTCTCCGAGAACAATGCCCCAAACGCATCGCGGGATCTGGAATCACTTCCCGCGGTGGCCGCGGTGCTCTCGGCGGGGCAGACGTCTTTGCCCGGCCTGGCTGTTGATTACCGCTTGGGTCCCGCCGTCCTGAAGGGCATGGGGGCGACGTCGCGCCGGTTCGCTGGACCGGTTCAATCCGGCGACCAGGTTTGGCTGGTGGCTGCCGTCACTCGGCCGGCCGGCTCTTCCGTCCCGCAGCGCGGGATCGTTTCTCTCGCGGTGCCGCTGAGCGAAGATCTGATGGGCCACCTCGTCCCGGAACTGGGTCCCCTTCAATTCAGCATCACACGGCCGCCTGAGGATTCCGATCTTCCCTCCACGGTCGCTTCTCTCGGTGAATCAAAATTCATTACTCTTCGCGAGACGGGAGCACGTGGGCGCTATCTCCCGCGGGGCGCGAACTGGTTTGATTTTCAGGTGCACGGCCTCACGAAGTTCTCGGCTGTGCTTTTGCGCAACGGCGACGCTCCTCCATTGCAGAGCACGTTGTTTGGCAACACGGTTACGCGCACATCCATTTTGAGCCGCCAGCTCTTTAAGGATCCGGGAGACGTAGGCAGCGTGTTCGTCACAGGATTGCTTGCTATTGGAGCCATTTTTCTCATCCTGGAGGTGGCCGCCCTTCGTGCGGGCATCGGCCTGACGCGCAAGATCACCCTCTCGGTGGATGATCTCTATCACGCCACGCAGCTCGTGCAGTCCGGCGATTTCAGCAGCCGCGTGCTGGTGCAGGGCCGCGACCAACTCGGCGAGCTGGGCAATTCCTTCAACGCCATGACCAGCTCCATCAGCTCGCTCATTGACGAGCAGCGCCACCGCCAGCGCCTGGAAAACGAGTTGTCCATCGCCCGCGAAGTGCAGGCCCAGCTCTTTCCGCAGAAGCTGCCGGCGATACCCGGTGTCGAGCTGGCCGCCGTGTGCCGCGCCGCCCGCGTGGTCAGCGGCGATTACTACGATTTCGTGCAGCTCGGCCCGCAGCGGCTGGGCATGGCTGTGGCCGACATCAGCGGGAAGGGAATTTCCGCCGCGCTGCTGATGGCCAGCCTGCAGGCGGCCTTTCGCAGCCAGTTGCTGCTTGTCCCGAGCGGCGCCGAGGGGCTGGACGGAGCGCGGTCCGCCAGCACGGCGGAGTTGGTCACGCGCCTCAATCTGCATCTTTACCGGAATACGTCCGACGATCGCTACGCCACGCTCTTTCTCGCTTTGTATGATTCGTCCACGCGGTTGCTGCACTACACCAACGCCGGCCATCTCCCGCCGCTATTGGTTGCCGGCGAACGGGTGCAGAAGCTCGAGGAGGGCGGTATGGTCGTCGGCCTGTTCGACGATTGCGTGTACGAGCAGGGTTGCGTCGCCGTCGAACCGGGCAGCCTGCTGGTGGCCTACAGCGACGGGATCACCGAGCCGGAAAACGTCTATGGCGAGCAGTTCGGCGCGCGCCGCCTGGCTGCGGAGGTCCTGCGCCACCGGCAGAGTTCGCCGCCGCGCCTCGTCGAACAGCTCATCGCCGCCGCCGAGGAATGGTCCGCCGCGGCGGAGGAGCGGGCCGACGATATGACCGTTGTTGTTGCGCGTCTCGCCTAGCGCTTCGCCGCCGGCCGGCGCTTTCCTTCGAGTATACTGACAACGTAGCGCAGCCACTCTTGGCTGCGCGCGGCTGCGCGCCGGCTCTGAAGGGAGAAGATTTCTTGACGTTTCGCCAAAGAGTGGCGTTGGTCACCGGAGGCACCCGCGGCATCGGCAAGGGCATCGCGCTGGCCTTTGCCCGCGAAGGCGCGCGGGTAGCCATTGCCTATCGTGCCAACAAACCTGCCGCGCAGAACACCCTGCGCCAGCTTCAGCTCGAAGGCGCGGAATGTTTCGCGGTGGAAACCAATCTTACCGACCCGTTGAAAGTGGATTTTCTGGTCAGCGCCGTTCTCGAGCGCTTCGGGCGCCTGGACATCCTGGTAAACAACGTCGGCGAATTCCGCTGGAAACTCGTGGCGGAAACCAGCATCGAAGAGTGGAACGAAATCCTCGCATCAAATTTGCAAAGCGTGTTCTACGCCAGCCGCGCCGCGTTGCCGGCCATGCGTCGCCAGCGCTGGGGACGCATCATCAACATGGGCGCTGTCGGCGCCGAGCGCGCTTTCGGACAGGCCACCATTTCCGCCTACGCCTCCGCCAAGGCCGCGGTCGTAGCTTTCTCGCGTTCCCTGGCCATCGAGGAGGCCAAGAACGGCATCACCGTCAACGTGGTCAACCCCTCCAACATTGACGAGAAGGAATTGACCCTTGCCGAGGCGCGGCGCATGCCCGACGCACGGTATCCCATCGGCCGCCCGCCCACCGCCGAAGACGTCGCCGCCGCCGTGAAGTTCTTCGCCTCCGAGGAGGCCGATTACGTCACCGGTCAGGTGCTCAATGTCAGCGGAGGCTGGCTGTTGTAGCGCGGGGTTTAC
>JACOSF010000169.1 GCA_016179005.1 Acidobacteriota bacterium
AAACCCGGTGACGCCAGCCCCGAGCAGCGGCCCGCGTCTCCCGCTTCCGGAAAAAGCTAAAAGCATCACGGAGAATTCTTGGATCTCTTCGGATCATTTGCACTCCTGCTGGCTTTTGCCTGCGCGATTTACGCCATCGTCGCGGGCATCATCGCCATCCGCACCCGCAATCCTCTGATTCAGAAAAGCGCGCGGCACGCGGGAATCGCCGTGTGCGTTTTGGTGATGATCGGCACGATCAGCCTGTTCTACCTTTTCCTCACCGACGATTTTTCGGTCTCCTACGTCGCCGGACACAGCAACCGGGACCTGGAATCTTTCTTCAAAGTGGCGGCGTTGTGGGCGGGGCAGGAAGGCTCGCTGCTATTCTGGAGTTTTCTGCTGGCCGGCTACACGTTTTTCGTGCTGCTGATCAACCGCAGCAAGCATCCCGAACTGATGCCGTACGTGGGCGTGATTCTGGCCGGCGTGCAGACGTTTTTCCTCATCCTGAACGTGTTCGTGGTGAGCCCGTTCCAAGTGCTGGGGTCCGCGGGCGCCGACGGCGTGATGCGCTTGGTGGCCATGCCGGACGGCCGCGGGCTGAATCCGCTGCTGCAATATCCGGAAATGGTGGCGCACCCGCCGACGCTGTACATGGGCTACGTGGGCTTTGCGGTCCCCTTTGCATTCGCGCTGGCCGCGCTGCTGGGTCGCTACCCCGGCGAAAAGTGGATTCACATCACCCGGAAGTGGACGATGATCGCGTGGTGCTTCCAGAGCGCGGGCGTCCTGATGGGAGCGCACTGGGCCTACGCGGTGTTGGGCTGGGGCGGCTACTGGGCGTGGGACCCCGTGGAAAATGCCTCGCTGATGCCGTGGCTGACGGGCACCGCCTTCCTGCACTCGGTGATGATGCAGGAAAAACGCGGGATGCTGAAGGTGTGGAACGTGTGGCTGGTGTTCAGCACGTTTCTGCTGTGCATCCTGGGAACGTTTCTGACGCGGAGCGGCGTGGTCAGCTCGGTGCACGCATTCGCGCAGTCCTCCATCGGACCGTGGTTTGTTGGATTCATTCTGCTCACGCTTGCCGTCTGCATCGTGGCGTTTCTTAAGAACCGCGACTACTTGAAGAGCGACAACCATCTGGACTCCATGGTGTCGCGCGAGTCCAGCTTCTTGTTCAACAACCTCATCCTGCTGGCGGCGTGCTTCGCTGTGCTGTGGGGCACGCTCTTTCCGGTGATCTCCGAAGCAGTGCAGGGAAGCAAGATCAGCGTCGGGCCGCCGTTCTTCAACAAGGTGAACATCCCCATCGGGCTGTTCCTGCTGTTCCTGACGGGCGTGGGGCCGCTGCTGGCGTGGCGGCGCACGTCGCTGGACAGCTTGAAGCGCAATTTCGGCTGGCCGCTCGCCGGCGGGCTGCTGGCGGGCGCCATCGCCTGGCCGCTGGGCTTCAAGGATTTCTACGCGCTGCTCTGTCTGATCATTTCCATTTTCGTGATTCTGACCATTTTCGGAGAATTCTTTCGCGGCGCGATGGTGATCTCCGCACGGACCGGCATGAACATTTTGTCCGCGGTCGGGCAATTGACCATGCGCAACACGCGGCGCTACGGCGGCTACGTGGTGCACTTTGGCATGGTGCTGATCTTCGTGGGGATTTCCGGCGCGGCGTTCAACCAGGACAAGCAGATGGAAATGGGCCCGGGGTCGCGCATGGACATTGGCGCGTACACCATGAACCTGCAGACGTTCACGGAGCGCCCGGAAAAGAACTACACCGCGGAGCGCGCGACCATCGAGGTCATGAAAAACGGCCAGCCGCTCATCACGCTCTTCCCGGAAAAGCGGTTCTTCCCCTCCAATGAAATGTCCGGCACGATGGTGGCCATTTACTCCACGCTGAAAGAAGACCTTTACGTGGTCTATGCGGGACGCAGCCCGGAAAACAACCAGCCGATCATCCATGCCTACGTGAACCCGTTAGTGAAGTGGATCTGGCTGGGCGGATTGATCGTCGTGCTGGGCACTGGGCTTGCCCTGCTGCCCAACCGCGTGCCGGTGCTCGCTCTCAAGGGTGTCGCGGAAGCGGCGCAGGCGGCGCCCGCCGGAGCCGCGCCGCAAACCGTCATGACCCGGACAGGATCCCATGGCTCGGCAGATTAATCGCGCAGGCTGGGGCTATGCCGTTCTGCTTGCCGTGGCGCTGGTGTTGTTTGCCGTGCCGGGCGGGGCGGAGATTCCCGGGCAGAGCGCAAAAGCGCAGAAAATCGGCAAGCGCCTGATGTGCATGTGCGGCTGCAACCAGGTCCTTGTGGAATGTAACCACGTGGGCTGCTCGGTCTCCACGGCGATGCTGAAAGAACTGGACGAGCGTATCGCGCGGAACGAACCTGAGGATTTGCTCATCCAGTCCTTCGTACAGCAGTACGGCGAAAAAGTGCTGGCGCAGCCCCCGACGACAAACTTCGGCCTGGTGGCGTGGATCATGCCCTTTTTTGCGCTGCTGCTGGGCTTCCTGGCCGTTCGCGTTCTTTTGCTACGGTGGAGACATCAGATGCCGGCGGTGGCCGGAATGCCCGGCTCGGATGCGGAAATTTCACCGGAGATGCTGGCGCGGGCGCGGCGGGAAATGGAACTGGAAGAGGAAATGGACGATTCGGGCCGGAAGGCCGGGAAAGACTGACATGGAACCGGGAATCCTCATCGCATGTCTTGCGCTGCTTGCGACCACGTTGATTTTCATTTTCTACATCGAGCCGGACGCCAGCGATTCCGCGCCGCACCGCTCGCAATTGGACCGTCTGCTCGAGCGGCGCGATACCATCTACGAGAATTTGCGCGACCTCAAGTTCGAGCACCGCTCGGGTAAATTTTCCGAGGCGGATTACGAAGAAATGCGCGCCGCGCTGGAGAAGGAGACCGCCTTGGTGCTGGCAGAGATTGAAAACGTGACCGGCGGCGTGGCGCGGCCGCAACGGCGCGAGGTTTCTCCCGCAGCCGCACAGTCCCTCCGGGGCAAGTCCACTTCATGAGCTCACGAGCCTTTCGCCTCAGCACAATTCTGCTTCTGCTTCTCGTTGGCACGATGCCGGCGATTGCAGGAACGCTCTCCGGCACAGTGCGGAACGGCACCACCGGCAAGGTGGTGCCCAACCAGGATGTCATCCTGATTCAGTTGCAGGGCGGGATGCAGTCAGCGGGAACCTTTCGCACTGACGCGCAGGGCCATTACACAATGGACCATCCGGCCATCGGGCAGGCGCCGGTGCTGGTGCGCGTGCAGTACCGCGGCGTGAACTACCACCAGAACGTGCCGCCAGGGCAGGCCACGGCGGATATTGAAGTGTTCGACTCCACCGCCAGTTTCGACGCGCTGCACGTCTTCCAGCGCATCATCGTGTTGCAGCCCGCCGCGGCGGGCGCGGTGCTGTTGATGGGCGAAGAGTATTCGGTCCACAACCAGTCCAAGCCGCCTGTGGCGGTGTTCAAGGAAGACGGATCATTTTTGTTTGACGTGCCGGTGGGCGGTGAGTTGGGCCAGGTGTCCGCGGCCGGGCCGGCGGGCATGCCTCTGGTGCAGGGCACGATTGACAAAGGCAAGGGCCGCTATGCCATCGCCTTTCCGATGCGCCCGGGCGAGAATAACGTGCGGGTCTCCTACCAGTTTCCGTACGGGAAGAACGAGGCCACCATCCGCTTGACCTCGCCATACGCGGCGCAGCGCGTGGTGCTGATTGCGCCTCCCACCATGACCATTTCCAGCGCGGGGTTCTCACCGGCAGGAACTGAGCAGGGTTTCAATCTCTACGCGCGCGACAACGTGCCCGCCAACACTCCATTCGAGTTTTCTGTTTCCGGCACAGCCCCGCCGCCCAGCGATGCGGCCGCGCAGCAGGGCGGGCCGGAAAGCGCGGCGGCGATCAGCACTCTTCCGGGTCGGCTGGATCATTTGAAATGGGTCCTGCTGGGCGGATTTGCGGCGCTCTTTGCGCTGGGCGCGATTTTTCTTTGGAAGCGTCCCATTCCGCAGGTGGCGCCCGCGAAGCCCGTTACGCTAGCGGCAGCAGTGCAGAATTCATCTGCGAGCACTGCCGGCGCAGACGCTGTGGTGGCGCAGGTGATGGAATCGGCCAGCCGCTCGGCCACGCAAAATCTGGAAGAAATTAAAGACACGCTTTTCCGGCTTGAATTGCGGCGACAGGCTGGCACAATCTCCGAGGACGACTACGCGCGCGAGCGGCAAAGCGCCCAGCAAAAGCTGCGCGATCTGCTGGGGTAAGCGAAACCGGCAGGGAAGGGGCGCCTGCCCTGCTGGCGTGCGCGGCGCAACCGTCAAACCTTGACATCCTCAACCAACCACGCAGGTCTCGGCGTCGAGTTCCACGAAGTGGAGAAGCGCTATGGCGCACTGGTGGCGCTGCGGCGGATGAATCTTTCCATTGGCGCGGGCGAATTCGTCGTGCTGCTGGGCGCCAACGGCTCCGGGAAAACAACTCTGCTGCGGCTGGCGGCTCTGCTGCTGCGTCCCAACCGGGGCCACGTGAAGTTTCCCGGCCTGCCGGACGACGCCGCGGAAGTGGTTAAAGCGAGGATTGGCGTGGTGGCGCACACCACGCTGCTCTACGACGAGCTGACAGCGGAAGAAAACCTGCGCTTCTTCGCGCGGCTCTACGAGCTCACCGAAATTGACCAACGCATCGCGCGGGCGCTGGACGCTTGCGGCCTCGCGCACCGGCGGGAAAGCTTGGTGCGGACATTCTCCCGCGGCATGCGCCAGCGGCTTTCCATCGCGCGCGCGTTGCTGCACGGGCCCGGCTTGCTGCTGCTCGACGAGCCGGCCACCGGACTCGACCGCCAGGGCCTGGACTGGCTGGCATCAACTCTTGAATCGCTACGCGCCTCCGGCTGCACCGTATTGATGAGCACGCACGCGCAGAGCGAGGCCATATCGTTGGCCACGCGCGCGGTGCTGCTCGACCGCGGATCGCTCGTACAGGACACTGGGCCGGGCGGTGACGCGCGTGCGCTGCTGGCCAATGCT
>JACOSF010000170.1 GCA_016179005.1 Acidobacteriota bacterium
GCGGCGCGCAGCAGGTTGTGCTCGCCCGAGAGCTGCCGTGTTTCCGTGTCGTTGATCAGCAGCACATCCACGTGCTTGAGCGTTTCGCGCAACTCCGCCGGCGTGCGCTCGATCCAGTAGTTCATCGTGTCCAGTGCCACCAGCTTTGGGCGGCGGCTCACCTGTTTCAGCACCGAGCGTTGCAGCGTGGGATCGATGTTCGCGAGAAAAATGTACGCCGTCGTACGGTACGCTTCTGGGAGCTTCGGATTGAACGCGGCAAACACGTTCAAGTCCGTCGCCAGGGTTGTGCGGTCGGTGAAATCCGCGGAGTATTTTCCCGCCCAGAAAAACGTCTTGCCCGGCGCGCGCTCCAGCCCCTGCGTGTCGATTCGCCGGCGGCGAAAAATATCCTCATCCTTCGCCGTAAAATCGTCGCCTACTACCCCCACCACGTTGACCCGTGTAAAAAAGCTGGCCGCCACCGCGAAGTACATCGCCGCGCCGCCCAGCACGCGCTCCGCCTCGTGAAACGGCGTCTGGATCGCGTCGAACGCTACCGAGCCCACCACCAGTAAGGACATGCAGGATTTCCTTCCTTAGGAAATGTATTTGGCGATGATTGCCGCCAGTTTCTTCTTTGTCGCGGAGGGAATCATCTTGCGATCGGTAATGAGCGCCGTGGCCAGCGCCGTGCCGCATTTGCAGTCGCGCTGCGCCGGCAGCGCGCGCACCACCTGCCGGAGCACGTTTTGCGCGTTCTCCGCATTCTTCTGCAGGTTTTCAATGACCATCCCAATGGTCACCGCGTCGTGCTCCGGGTGCCAGCAGTCGTAGTCCGTCACCATGGCGCACGTCGCGTAGCAGATCTCGGCCTCGCGCGCCAGCTTGGCTTCCGTCAGGTTGGTCATGCCGACGACGTCGAACCGCAACTGGCGGTAGGTGTGCGACTCCGCCTTCGTCGAAAACTGCGGCCCTTCCATGCACACGTACGTGCCGCCCGCGTGCACACGCACGCCGGCGCGCTCGCACGCGCTGCCCAGCCACGCGGCCACCTGCGTGCACGCCGGCTTGTCGAACATGATGTGCGCCGCAAGGCCCCCGCCAAAAAACGTGTCCGCGCGGTGCCGCGTGCGGTCGAAAAACTGGTCGGGGATCACAAAATCCTGCGGCTTCAACTCTTCACGCAGCGACCCCACTGCGCTCATGGAGATTATCCGCTCCACGCCCAGGAGCTTCATGGCGTAGATGTTCGCGCGGTAGTTGATCTCGCTGGGCAGCAGGCGGTGGCTGCGTCCGTGCCGCGAAAGAAATGCCACCCACCGGCCTTCCATCTGCCCGATCACAAATGCATCCGACGGATCGCCGAACGGCGTTTTCACGCGCACCTCGCGCGCATGCGTCAGACCGGACATGGTGTACAGCCCGCTGCCGCCGATGATCCCGATGCGCACCGTGTCGGTCTTTCGACTGCTGCCCTTTTTCGTTCTTGCTTGTGCCATTAACGACGGTCCCCTTCTCTCGAAAATAGACGCGCATGAAAGCCGCGGCCGGGCCGAGGAGCTACTTCAATCCCACTCGCGCCAGAATTTCGCTGACGGCGCTGTACGGATCTTTCTTGCGTTCCGCCACTTCATTCGCCACCGCCACCAGCGCCGCTTCGCCGAGCCCTTCGCCGGCCACGCGCTCCATCAAGCGCGCCTGCAGCAATTCCAGCAGGCGCTGTTTCCAGCGCTCCACGTTTTTCGCGTTGCGGGGGGCCGCGGCCGCGAAGTGCCCACGGAATTTCTCGATCGCTGCTGCAAGTTGTTGGGTCCCTTTGTCCTCCGTGGCCACCGTGCGCACCACCGGCGGGCGCCAGCCGTCGCGCTCCGGCGCCAGCGCCAGCATTGCCGTCAACTGCTGCTCGAAGCGGTCCGTGCCTTCGCGGTCGGCTTTGTTGAGGACAAAAATGTCCCCGATTTCCATGATGCCCGCTTTGATGGCCTGCACCTCGTCTCCGCTTCCGGGCATCAAGACCACCAGCGTGCAGTCGGCCAGCTTCACGATGTCCACTTCGTCCTGTCCGACGCCGACCGTTTCCACCAGGATCACGCGCTTTCCCGCCGCGTCGAGCAGCAGCGCCACGTCCGCGGTGGTTCGCGCGAGTCCGCCGAGAAATCCGCGCGTGGCCATCGAGCGGATGAAAATCCCGCTGTCGGTTGCATGACCCTGCATACGGATGCGGTCGCCCAGAATGGCGCCGCCACTGAAGGGGCTCGAGGGGTCCACCGCAACGATGCCCACCGGAAGCTGTTGCTTGCGGTAGCGCGACGCGAGCCGGTCCACCAGCGTGCTCTTGCCCGTTCCCGGCGAACCGGTAACCCCAATCAGATAGGCCTGTCCGGTGTCCGGAAAAAGCAGCCGTAGAACTTCCTCCGCCTCCGGCTCGTGATTTTCAATTGCCGTAATGGCGCGGGAAATCGCCCGCACATCGCCCGCGCGAATCTTGTCCGCCCAGTTGTTGGCTGTTGCCGTCATTCAAGCAGGCCCGAAACCGCACACCATGCGCGCCAATTGGGAATCAAAGCATGGAAAACTAAAACAACGCGCTTTATTTCTTGCCCAGAAGCTGCCGTGCGAGGACCAGCCGCTGCATCTCGCTGGTGCCTTCGCCGATGGTGCACAGCTTGACGTCGCGGTAGTACTTCTCTGCCGGATAATCCTTCACAAAGCCGTACCCGCCGAAAACCTGTACCGCTTCGTTGGCCACGCGCACGGCCACTTCGCTGGCGAAGAGCTTGGCCATGCATGACTGCGTCGTGTACCGCGAGGCACCGTCTTTGGCCGCCTGGTCCGCCATCCACGCCGCGCGATAAGTGAGCAGCCGCGCCGCGTCGATTTCCGTGGCCATGTCCGCCAGCTTGAACTGGATGGCTTGAAATTCGCTGATCGCTTTACCGAATTGCTTGCGCAGTTTCGCATACTTTGCCGCGGCCTCGTAAGCGCCCTGCGCCATGCCCAGCCCCAGCGCGGCAATCGAGATGCGCCCGCCGTCCAGAATTTGCAGGCTGTTGACAAAGCCGTCGCCCTCTTTGCCCAGCAGGTTTTCCGCCGGTACGCGGCAATCGCTAAACACCACCTCCGACGTGTCGCTGGCGCGCAGGCCCAGCTTGTTCTCTTTCTTCCCCGGTTTGAAGCCCGGCGTTCCTTTCTCGATGACGAACGCGGAAATCCCGTGCGGGCCCTTCGACTTGTCGGTCACGGCCATGGCCACGCACACGTCGGCGTAGTGCCCGTTGGTGGTAAACGTCTTCGCGCCATTCAGCACGTAGCCGTCAGACTTCTTTTCCGCAATCGTGCGCGTCCCGCCGGCGTCCGAGCCTGCTTCCGGCTCGGTGAGCGACCAACAGCCCAACTTCGTGCCTTGCGCCAGTGGCGCCACGTATTTCTTCCGCTGCGCTTCGGTGCCTGCTTTGTAAATGTGATTGGTGCACAGCGAATTGTGCGCGGCAACGGTGATCCCCACGGACCCGTCCACCCGCGAAAGTTCTTCTATGGCGATCACGTATTCGACGTAACCCAGCCCGGCGCC
>JACOSF010000111.1 GCA_016179005.1 Acidobacteriota bacterium
TTTCGGAAACATTCTTGACGGTGCCGGCGATGCTCGCGTGCACGTTCGCGCCGAGCTGTTCTCCTCTTACCTCGGCGAGGGTATCGCCCGCGCCGACCTTCTGGCCGACGCGGACCGCCGGCTCGGCGGGCACGCCGGTATGTTGCGAGAGGCGGAGTTTCACGGAGCGCGGCGCGAGCGGCACATCGGCAAAGGGCGCTTCGCGTTCATACTCTTCGATCTTGAGGCGCTTGCGCAGCATGGAGAGCGGGACGCGGCGGCCTTCTTTCATGGGATGAACTTTGACTTCCCCGGCCTGCACAAACTTGATGCCTGCCGCGCGCAGATCGTGTTTGGCCTGGTCACAGGCTTCTTTGGGATACAAATCTTCCGGGCAGGCGTAGAGGGTGCAGAGCCCGCAGGCGCAGCAGAGTTCCGCGGACTGGTTCCACAGGGCGGCGCCGCTGGCCGTAAAACTCAGGCTGCGCATCACCTTGTGCGGCATCACCCGGTAGCCGAGAAGGTAGCGGGGACAAAACTCGGTGCAGTAGCTGCACTGATCGCAAGCCGATTTGCCGATGCGGTGCATGGCCTGGAGCGGGCGGTCCTTGCGGGTCACCAGATAATGGTCGCGCGGGAGCACCACGAGGCCGGCGGTGGTCTTGGTGACGACGTCGTCGAGATCGAACGAAAGTTTGCCCATCATGATGCCGCTGACGAACACGCCGATTTCGTCGAGCGTGGGGCCACCGGCGGCGGCCAGCAAATCGCGAAAGGGCGTGCCCACCGGCGCCCAGAAGGATTTCGGTTCACGCACCGCGCCACTGACGGTCAGGAATTTGCGGGTCACGGGAATGCCGCGGTGGGCCAAGGCGACGTTGTAGAGCGTTTCGACGTTGTTGACCACGCAGCCCACTTGCAGAGGAATTCCCGCGGGAGGGATCAGCCGCCCCGTCGCCGCGGGGAGCACCATGTCGATGGGGGCCGCGCCGAGCTGCGATTGAATGGCCTGTACCGCAGCGGCATTTTTTTCCTTGATACCAAATTTGCCGCGCGGCGCTCCGGTGGAATCCATCAGAAGCTTCATGCCGGAGAGGATTTCCGCGGGGAAATGGGCCATTAGCTCGGCGTCTTTGTGGAGAAGCGGCTCACATTCTGCGCCGTTGGCGATGACGAACTCGGCGCGCGCGGCCGCTTTCACGTAAGCGGGGAAACCCGCGCCTCCGGCGCCCACCACACCGCACGATTTCAGCTTTTCACTGAGAGTGGCCATGCCCGTCCTTTTTCCCCGGGGCGCAGCGCCACGGAATGAAGAAGTCTAAACGATTGGACGGCGGAATCGCTGCTTAATTGTGGGCAGCACTCCTGCCTGGCGCCACGGCGGGCGTGGGAATGCATGGCAGCGGGAAGCGGCCCCACGGAACGCGGGACGCGCTTCTTGACAAGTGCTCGGCGCGCCGACTAGTCTCGCGCAGAACAACCCGGCCCAAAACTGCGGTGAAGGAGCGACCCGATGGCAAGAAAGCAGTGCGCGTACTGCGGGGAGTTCGTCGGCGAAAACGTCAAGCAGTGCCCCAATTGCCGGGAGGCGATCCCCGATCGAGTGGAGATTCGCAAGGGGCCTGCGGCGGGCGGGACAGAAATACGCCGCGGGTTGCTGTACATGCTGCTCGGCGCAACGCTCTACTATTTCGCGTCGCCGGGGAGCCCGCTGCCCATTCCATTTCCAGTCCCTCCGGTGGTGACAAGGTACTTGCTGCCGCTGTTGTTTCTGAGCGGGCTGGGTTTCGCGTTGTTCGGCGGCTTGCGACGCATCGGTCTGTTCTAATTGGCGCATGCGCGCGTCGGCTGGCGTCGGCCTCGCGGGCGCCGCAAACAATTTTGTACGGACTCAATTCCGAGAAGCACAATTCTGTGATTCCCACCCTTTCAGCACATCCCGAGTCCCGAAGCCTCGGGATCGGGACGCTGAAAGGGTGCGCCACCAGCCAGTGTTGTCGTGGTGCCGCCCTTGTCGCTCCACCACCACACCGGCGGCAATCCCTGACATGCTTTAGAAGCCCGCACTGTTCAGAGCACTGAGGAGCTGCCTCTCCTGGATCCAATCTAGCTTGCCGAAGAAGGCCCTTCGGATTACACCATGGGAGTCAACGAGAAAGATCGCGGGCGTTACTGAAACTCGCGCAAAGCCCGAACTTGCCTGGAAAACGTTGTCGACGCCGATGTTCTGCTGGACCAAATAGTCCCGCATTTTCTCAGTAGAGTCGAAAGACGCGACTAGCAGCGATATGCCGTGCGGCGTGCGTTGCCGCATCGCAGATAACTGTCGGTACAGCGGCGTGCTCTCGGCACAAAAATGACAGTGGCTGTTAAGCAGCAGAACAACGTTCTTCGGCGAATCTTTCCACAACGTCTCCGGCACGCTCTCCTCCCGCTGCCCGACCAATGCGCTCTCGCTCGGTTGCCCCGGAGGCGCCGGTCTAGAGAAGCGGTTTTCCACGAGCAAATAAAGGGACACCAGAGAGACTGCAATCAAACAGATGTACGTTGCTTTTTCCAGTTTACTCATGACCAGTCTCCTCATCTCACTCGCGTCTGAATTTGGCGGTTCATCGAACGGCTGACCCTGATTTGTCAAAAAAGAAATCGAAGGCCGACCTCCAGTCGCCGGCCCGGCATTGCCGCGGTGGGTTGTCCAAAACTGGGCGAAGTGAGAATTCCGGCGTAATTCAAGAAGTTCGCGTGGTTGAACAGGTTGAATGCCTGGACATACGTCTGCACTTGAAACTTCTGTTTCGGCACCTCGAGCTCGAAACTACCACCACGCGAACCGGGGTCTACACGGAATTCATAGGATCTGGCTCTCTCCGTGGATTCAGGGCCAAATGCTCGGGTCCAAGCCAAACGGCCGTCCACGCTCCAGGTGGGAGCGCCCCGGCCGGTGTTCCGGCCTACGCTAGCTGGTCTGTCATTGAATACGGTGTCCCCGTTGTCATCGAACCCGGTTGTGATGTTGTAAGCTAGCCCGGAACTGAACGAGGGCGAGAGAGAAAATCTGAAACCCTTAGGGAAACGGTAAGTCAGATAGCCGTTCAGCCGGTGGCGGACGTCGTTGCCTGCTGGTCCCCGGTCGGCGGCCAGGTTTCGTGGATTCGAGGGTGTTTGCCAAGGCCCATCCACCTGGTTTGTCTGGCTCCCCAGCGTGTAGCTCAGCGTCCACAAGAACCGCCTGAAGTCTCCGCTAAGCGAAGTGAACCATTCTTTGAGCAAGGAGTCCGCGCCGTTCTGGACTTGAAAAACATTACCCTCCAGCGGATTCGGACGTCCGGTGCCCGGCAAGGGTTGGTTCAGATTGTTCAGCAAAGGCAGGCGGACGCCCCGTTGCCATCGCACCTCGGTCATGAGCTTGAGAGACCGAATCGACTGTTGCACCGCGACGGAGCTCCTCAAGAGGTATGGTAGCCGAAGGGAGGAAGCGTGTAGGAAGAGAGTCGGCGGCAAGGAAACGGCTGTGCCCGCCTGCAGAGGATCGGGAAAGCCGGGATTCAGAATCACCAGAGTGTCTTGATTCAGGCCGTTGAAACGCAAGGTTTGCCCATAGACGTCTGCGGAAATCCACTGGTAGAAGAGGCCAAAACCGCCGCGCAGCGTGGTGCTCGCCTGGCGGAAAGGCGACCATGCGAAGCCAAGTCGTGGGGCGAAATTCGAGAGTCCTCGCACATGCGTCTGCGCTTCCCAGCGAACTCCGACGCTCAGCGAAAGGTTCGGGCGTGCGCGGAATTCATCCTGGACGTAACCCGCAAACTGGTACTGCTCGTAACCCACGACGGTATCGCCGACCAACCGGCTGTACAGGCTCGGGGTGCCTGCTTCGTAGGCGGCTAGGCTTGGAAAGACAAACGTGCCGTTCCCGTTGGTCAGGTTGTGCTCGCGGCTGGGCTCGGCGAAAATCTGAAAGCCCGCGCTCAAGCCATGTCCCGCTAATGACATTCGAAGATCGTCCGTCAGTTGAAAGGAGGCAGTGGAGCGACGGCTGTTCGCGGCTGCGCCGCCTGCCGAGAAAGCCCCGTTCACGATCAAGGCAGGCGCATCGGAGACGGGAGAGCTCGACCGGCCATTCCAGGTAGCCCGAAAACGGATGTCGTTCAGCACGCGGCTTGATAGCACTCCGTAGACGGCCAGTTTCAAGTCCTTAAGGTCCCACCGAGTGTTGACAAGCCTCTCGGGAAGATCGAACTGGCCGACCATGCCGCGCAGTTGGGTCCAGTGGTCGAATTCCACCAGCACGCGATGGTTTTTCGTCGCGTTGTGCAACAGCCGAACGCCCAAGCGATCGTAGTCCAGGGGTACTCGAACCAGGTTCGAGAATCTTCCGGCGGGTGTAACTCCAAACGTCGCGGAGGATTCATAGGAGAAACCGCGGCTGAACCAGAGCGAAAGCGATGTGCGGTCACGCCACAGCGGCCCGCTTACATCAGCGTTGATACGGCGCATTTGTCCCGGTTCGCGAGCCGGTGCGAAGTAACCCCGGGCATTCAATTCATCGCCGCCGTAGCCGAAGGTCACCATCCCGTGCCAGCCACTGAAACCCGGCTTGGTGCGGATGTCGATGATGGCGAAGCCGAAGTCGTGGTCCTCGGCCGCGTAGGAGCTCAAACGGATACGGATGCTGGCGATCTGCGATTTCGGCGGAAGTCGGTTGGCGCTGAAGCCATCCACCAGGATCACAGCATCGGGACCTGCCATCCTTTGCAGTTGAGCCTTCATTTCGTCGGGATCGTCCGGCAGGTTGTTGATCTGTTCCGGAGTCAGCACCGTCGAAAAGCCCAGTGCCGGGTTCGAAGTCGCGTCGTCGCGCTCGCCCGTACGCACCTCGACTACTTCGCGAAGCGCCTGGATACGCAAATGGAATTCGACGGAGTTCTCGCCGTGGCCGAGCCGTAGGTTGACAGTCCGGGGCACGAAGCCAGTCGCCTCGACGGTAATGCGTGCCCTTGCCAGCGGCAAATCCACGAAGCGCACTTCGCCCGCCTGGTCGGTAATCGCTAGCCGGGGCGCGCTCTGCTTTATTTCCAGCTTGACTTGCGCGCGGGGCACGCGTGCCTCACTGGGGTCAGCCACTACCACACGCAGCGCGACCTCCTGCCCGCTGGCCGCGCTCGCCGTCAGAGCCAGTACGCAGGTAGCGGCACACCATAACTCGCCGCGCAGCATGAATGACCTTCTTTCATTTGCGAAAGTTGCGGGGGTCAAGCCGTCCGTTCACCACGAATTTCTCGAAGCGCAATTGTTCCCTTAATTTGCCGTCCGCGCTGCGCGAAAAAAGATGAGGGAAAAGAATACCAGCTGTCTCCTGGTACTCTTCCATCCTCAGCTGTTGAGTGCTTTCGGTGGACCGTGCGGTATAAGTCATCATCATAGGCCGATGTGTCTTCTCGTCCAGGAACAGCCGGATTGCAAACCCGTCCGGCCCCTGTCCGTCCAGCACGTCGGCGCGACCGTCAGGCGCCTCCGCTTTGCCTCCATACGTGAAAGCAATGGGAAAGGATGGGTCTGTGTAGAGCAGGAGGGCGAGCAAATACCGTGCATGGGCGAACTTCACGTTCCGACGCATGGTCGCGTCCGGCGTCGGTGCTGGATCCACAGAGACCGACATTCCTTCAGGCATCGGCTGAGCCACGCGGTTGTCAAGCCACACATCGTCCCCATCGCGGGATGCGATTCGGGTCCAAGTGGGCTGTCCGCTTGGTGCCGAATACGTGTAGTCCTGCCTGAAGCGGTCGGGCAAAAGGAAAGTAAGGCGGACGTTCCCCACGTCGTCTGCCGGTACCATCTGGGGGATCAGTGTGCCCCCCGCCCCTCCAGACTTTGGAGGTGGAGACGTTGGTACAGCCCTCCTTCCGGTTCCTACGCTCGTGAAGCCGCCCGTGATTACGAGCGAATTGACTGTTGTCTGGCCGGACCCAACGCCGATAGAGTCTCGGGCCTGTGCCAAAAACTGCTGCGCCTGATCGGGCGATGAAGTATCCGCGGCAGGGGTTAGCGCGGAAATAAGAACCGCGACGCTAACAACTCGAATTAAAACTGCTGTATGAGCTCGGATCACGCCACTCCTTTCTATCTAGCCGTCCGTCGTCATAGGTGGGGCCCCGAGGCGCAAGCGAGCGCCGAAATCCTTGAGGCGCATTCAAAGCGCGACGGAGCCCCGCCTCTGCATTCTCTTCTGTATTCGACCACGCCGCCTGTAGGCGAAATGGCCGCGTCGTTCATTCCATTTAGTTAATCTCACAACCGGAGCAGCTCCCATAAAACACAAGGTAACTACAATCAGGTGTGTAGTCACATCCGGCCATTGCGCTGGTACAGCCGTCGCAAGTGACTGTAAGTGTCCACCCGCAGCAGGTGATGGAAGCGCTTGCAGCCATGGCCGTGGTTGCAAGCACCAATGTCATCACTGACAGCAGAACTAGCCTCAGAATCTTCGGGGACTTCATTGGCACCCTCCTCGGTGATTTGTCAACTTGAAATTGAGAAACCCGATAACTATTCCATCTATTACCAGTTATACCGAAATGTCAAGTATAAAATTAAAGATATTTTATCTTGGCTAGCCATTCGTAGCCCGAGGAGCCGCGGACTCAGGTGCCGAAGAAGTCGAGGCCCGATTCGGGGTCGCGTTCCTTGCCGGTGAATTTGTAGTGCGTAGGCGCGTTGGGCGTGGCGTTGTACTCGAAGCCGAATGGGAGATAGGCTGCCTCCCATATCTTGTTACCACTGGCATCGGTGATCATCCGGGCCGAGCCCAGGAGGTCGCCGTGGTAATACGTGGTTTCTGCACTGGCGTTGCCGGTGGCACCGGTGCTGTTGCGCCCGGAAATACTAGAGCAAGAAAAATACAAGCCGAAATCGTCTGAAAACGCGCGGTCCCTTGGCTCCGCTCCCTTCGGCTTCGCTCAGGACAAGCAAGCAGCGCCCCTACAACGGGAATCAAGAAAATCTTAAAAGAAAAAGAAGTTGAGGTTGAGGTCGAAGTCATCTTCACCGCCAGGCCGTGGGGGGCGCGCCGCAGGCTGGGAACGTCCGACATGAAGGTTGTCGAAATGCAATGCGGCGTTGAGGACGAGCATGAAGCTGCCCTGGGTCTCGTGGCGCCACATGGGATTGTTGGCGAAGAAGACGACGTGGCCGCGGCCGAGAGGCACGTCAATCACCGCGGGGGACTGTGCCATCTCCGCGCCGCCGGCCATCATGCCGCTGACCCAGAGGTTTCTCTCTTCCGCAAAGCGAAGGACCACGCGAGGCCACATACGCGGCGGCGGAAGCGTGGCGCGGACTAATTCGCGGACGTCGGGATCAATGTACAACTCCTGCTGAGCGCGGGAACGGCGCGGCTCGGGCTCGGTGGGAGTAAACGGACGGCCCTGCGGGATATCGGGATCGTTGGCCGAGCCGCGGCCAGAGGTACGTCCCGCGCCGACGTCGCCGGGCGCTCCGCCTCCACCGCCGGGGCCACCACCGCTGGTGAGCGAAACGCGGAAGACAGGAGACTGGTTGAAGTACAGCGCGACACCATCGTCGTAGCCGTAGGCGATGGGGCTGCGCTTGTCATCGACGGTGGCGTTGACAATCGCGCCGCGGGCCTGGAGCTGCGACGTAGTGGCGATGGAGACGCCTTCGGTGATGCCGAGCTCAATGGGCAGCGCGGCGCCGGCGGAAATGGGAATGAACACGCCGCCGTCCTCGATGAATTTTTTCAGGTTGGCGAGGCCGTCAAAGCCGAGGCCGCCGCGAATGTCGTCGGTGGAGTCGGGCTTGCCGTCGGCGGTGGTGAGATTGGGAGTGAGATCGGAATTCTTCCAGGGGATGGGGCCGCCGAAATCGGAGCCGTCGGCGAGCGTGCGCTTGCGAACGCCGTTGATGAGCGTGCTGAGGCTGGAGGTGACCGGCGGAAAAACGATGACGTCATACTTGGATTTGAGATTGGGCGTGGTGCGGACGACGGCGTCGGAAATGTAGTCGTAGGGAACTTGCGCCGCTTCGAGCATGAGGCGATACCAGCCTTCATTCTGCGTGTTGACCCAGGTGTGCATCACGGCGATGCGCGGCAGGGCCACGGCGTGGCGCTCGACCTTGAGCTCGACGTCGGTGGCGAGAACGCGCAGGCCGAGATCTTTCGCGGCGGATTCGATGCGCGCGCGAAGGTCGGCAGGATTGCCTTCGGTGGGAATGAGGAATGAGCCGGGATTGAATTTCTGGCCGTCAGCTTCGAAGGCGTCCTCCGCGGCGAGAATTTTGACGTCCTTCAGACGGAAACGGAACGTGGCGATGCCGGGCTCGGCGTTGGCGTTAATGACAAAAAATTTCGTGGCAGAGCCGGTGACACTGCCGGCGGGCGGCGCAACATTTCCGGCGATGAAAGTCATGGACGCTTTGAGGATGGCGTCGTCGATGATGCGCAGCGTTTTGACGTTGCGCAGCGGGCCCATGGTCCAGCCGGTGTCGTCGTAGGGACGCGGGTCGGCGGTGGAGTAGTACTGCGTGTCGAGAAGCATGTCCAC
>JACOSF010000171.1 GCA_016179005.1 Acidobacteriota bacterium
GACTGTTTTCTTAGAACGAGAGTTTGAACCCGAACTGAATCACGCGGTTCGGTTCGCCCACTGCAATGATCGTCGCCGAGCTGGCCAACGCGGAGGTTACGCAGCAGGTCTGTCCAAATGCTCCGCTGGTGATGGTCGGCGAACCGACTGACGCATTGCGCGGGTTCTCGAAGTTGGCATGGTTGAACACGTTGAAGAATTCCGAGCGGAACTGAAGCTTGACCCGCTCGGTGATGGTGAAGTTCTTCAAAATACCCATGTCCATATTCCAGAACCCGGGGCCCTTGGCGATATTGCGGCCGGAACCGTTCTTTCCAGGCGCCGGGATGCAGAAGAAGGTGGACGTGGCCGTGCCATCGGGTTTCAGCACGTTGATGCAGTTCGGCTGCGCTACGCCGATGGCGCCGGCGTTCCATACCACCGGGCCTACCACGGTGGCGCTGATCGCTTTCTGCAGGCTCGGCTGGATCATAGGACCGACGACGAGGGCGGTGGATTGATGGGTGTTGTTGGTGGTGAAGGCACCGCTGTTGAGCGTGAAGGGCTCACCGCTCTGACGCACATAGATTCCGGTCCACGTCCAGCCGCCGACGATTTGATTCAGCCAGCCCGGCGCGGAGGAGGCCCACCTGCGGCCCTTGCCAAAGGGCAGCTCGTAGAGCCAGTTGGTTACGATCACGTGCTTATTGTCGAAGTCCGAGCGTGCCCGGTCGAGCTGGAAGTTGCGCACGTCCGTCGGCGTGCGGGAGTTCGTGGTGCCCAACGCGCCGCCGGAGGCAGCGCCCACCGGGTCCACGGACATGTCGTCAATGGACTTGCTGAGGGTATAGGAGAAATTCATCGTCAACCCCTGCCGGAAGCGGCGCCGGATGCTGAGGATTCCGCCGTGGTAGTTCGAGCTTCCGCCGGAATCAAAGTAGAAGATCTGGCTGAACTGGGGGTTCGGGCGGAAGTAATTGGCGACGAAGTTCGTGCCCGTGAGCGGGTTGATGCGGCTGGGAACGGCGCTCGAACCCGTCTGCTGGTCAATGCGCGCGATCATGTTGCCGATGTTATTCCGGTTGAACTCGCCGACGGACGTTGATGAGTTTATGCCCGTGCCAAACAGCGCCACCAACTGCGTGGGAATGCCCACGGCCGTGGCACAGGCAGCGGTGCTGGAGCCGAGGACAGTGCCGTCCGGGTCGCAGCCGGCGCCTACGTTACCCTGCGCGAGGACGAAGGACGACAGAACTTCAGGCGGAAGCTTGTTCTGGTTGATGTCGTACGCGCGATACAGGCGATTGCCCTTCTTGCCGATGTAGCCGATTTCGGCGGTGAACCCCCAGGGCAGCTCGCGCTGAATGGTCAAGTTCCATTCATACACCGTGGGAACCTTCAGGTTCGGGTCGAACGCTCCTACGCCCGGAGCCACACCCAGCGGCTGCACCGGCGGGCTGAAGCTGGCGCTGGGCAGCACCGCGGGGATTGGCAAGGAGAACGGGCTGAAGGCTCCGTAGATGCCGGGCAAGCGCTGGTTATCCGGAAGAACGTCCCCGGTGCCGTAGCAGGTGGTCGGCCCGGTTCCTTGCACGTTGGTGTTGCACTGGAGGGTTGCGCCCGGCACTTTGCCGCCGATGGCGGTCGCCTGGAACGTGGAGATGGTGTCAAAGGCGATACCCACACCGCCGCGCAGCACGGTCTTGCCGTCCTTGAAGGGCTGCCAAGCAAAACTGACGCGCGGGGCGAAGGCATTGGCATTGTCCCGTCCGAACCAGGATGGCGCCTTTTTGAAAGTGATAGGAGTGGTTGCTGACCACTGCTCCACCGGCCGATCCGGCGCAAAGGTGCGGTTGCAGCAATCCTTGGGAGGCATGTTCCATTCCCAGCGAATGCCGTAGGTGAAGGTCAGGTTGCGGGTGATCTTCCACTCGTCTTGGAGGTAGATGTCCACCTGCTTGGAGCGGGTGCCAAGGGTGAAGAGCGCCTTGGTGAACACGTCGCCGCTCAAGTTGGCCTGGAACACCTGCTGCACGCGGGCCGGGATGCCCATGAACTCCACGAGGGCCTGCGCCAGGCGGTTGTTGTCGGCGCTTTCAATTTGGTTCGCGCCGGTGCCCACACCGTTGGTCACGCCCGGGAACACGCAGGTTCCCACAAGCGGGCAGGTGCCGGTGCCCGGAGGCGCAACCTGCACGGTGAACGGGCTGCGGAGCGACTGGCTGAAAACAACGGTCGGCGACATGTTGAAGCCGCCGGGCACGCCGCGGGAGTCGTTGTGGCGGTACATGCGGATGTTAAACCCGCCCCGAATCATGTGATTGCCTTTTGTCCAGCTCAGGTTGTCGATGAACTGGATGTTGCTTACCGCGCGCTGGGTGTGAGGCGTGTTGCAGTAGGGCGTGCTGATATTGGAAAACGAGGAGGTGCCAAAGCAGACTTGGCCGATGGCGGCCAAAACGCCCGAGACTTTGTTCGACTCGTTCAACGAGAAGAAGAAATTGAACCGGCTGTAGCCCGTGGTGAACTCGTTTACAACCTGAGGGGAAATGACGCGGCGATAGCTGAGCGCCACGTTTTGCGTGCTGCGGAAGACTTCCCCAAGAGGGTTAAAGCCCGGATAGACGGCTGGCCGGGAGTTCAACAGGTCGCCTTCTGTGGTGTCGTATTTGGACCACAGGACGCGGCCGAAAATGCTGTTATTCGCGTTGATGACGTGGTCAATGCGAGCCATGTAGAACGGCCCCTTGAAACGCGACGGCGTATTCCACAGGAAGCCCGCGGTGTTCAGTCCGTCGCCGACGGAAAAGAGGTTGGGGGCCGGCAAGCTGTTGATCAGTGCCTGTGTATCCACGTTCGGACCGGTCAGCGCGGGATCGCTGCCGAACATGTTGTAAGTGTCCACGCAGTTGGTGATCACCAAGCCGCCGCAGAGCGGCACGCCGGCGAGCAAGTTGCCTGACGCGTCGACAAGCCCCGTCGAGTTGGCCGTGAACGTAGAAGAACCCAGGGTGATCAGGCCGCGCACAAAGCGGTAATTCCCGGCGCGTGCGGCCGCGGTGTACACGATGGGAATCCCAAACGATTGCGAAATCGGCTGCGTCTGCTTGATCTTGTTGTTCTGGTAGCTGAAGAAGAAGAACGTCTTGTCCTTGAAGATGGGCCCGCCGATGTCTCCGCCGAATTGGTTCAGCAGCAGAACGGGCCGCGTGAGCTTGGAGGCGTTGCTGAAGAATTCGTTGGAGTTCAGCACCGTGTTGCGGTGCGCCCAGATGGCGTTGCCGTGGAAAGCGTTGGTGCCGGAGCGAGTGGCGATGGTGACGTTGGCGCCGCTGTTGCGGCCGAACTCGGGGGTGGCGTTGTGCGTGGTGACGCGGTATTCCTGCACGTTGTCCGGGGTGAGGCGGTAGATGTTGGATTGCGGGTTGGGCACCGAGGATTCGTTGGCGTCAATGCCGTCAATGGTGACGTTATGGGCGCGGTCGCGCGAGCCATAGACGTGCGTGCCCGAGCCCGCGGAGTTGGTGGTGCGCTGCACCAGGCCGGGTTCCATGATGATCAGGTTGAGCGGATTGCGCCCATTGAGGGGCAGTTCGACGATTTCCTTGTGGCCCACCACGCCGCTCATCGAGGCATTGGCCGTGGCCAGCTTTTCAAAGGTGCTTTCCACTTCCACCACGGAAGTCACCGCGCCGATTTCCAGCGTGGCGTCGAGCAGCGTTGGCGCGCCGACGTTTACGATGTTCTTGCTGCTCACCCATTTCTGGAATCCCTGCATCTCCACGCTGACCGTGTAGCTGCCGGGAAGCAGCGAGGCAAAGCTGTAACTGCCGGCAGCGGTCGTCTTGGTTTCCTGGACGATTCCGGTGGCCTCATTCTTCAGCGTCACTTTCGCGCCTGCAATCACGGCCCCGGTCTTGTCCAAAACTGTGCCCGCGATACTGGATGTGCTGACCTGCGCCAACGCGACGGCGCTGAGCACCAGCAACGCAGCAAACAACGCAACTACGTTCCGTTTTTTCATGATGTACTCTCCCCCTGGAAGTAAACCTGGCTGGCTTTCTGCAACGGAAGGCTGTACCGCAATGCAAGGCACACAAACGCTCTCAAAGATAATGACGGCTGGACTTCTGCCTTGCGTTGAACCCAAAGCCACCCCTCACCCCGAATGCCGCAAAACTACCACTGTGCGATGGGCCAGTCAAGCGTCAAGGTGGCCAAAAAATTTTTGATTTGGGTGGAGCGTCCCGGCCCTGCGCACCCAAGTACTGTGCGCTCCTGAACAGGCACGGGCCATCCCGCGCCGGACGCTTTTACTTCACTGTTTCGATCCGCGTCCCCACGGCTCCCCAAAC
>JACOSF010000154.1 GCA_016179005.1 Acidobacteriota bacterium
GTACTCGTGCGGGGTGTACTGCGAATCGTAGATGAAGACGTCGGCGCCCTGCGCCAGCGCGCGGACGTTCTGGTCGCCTTCGGGATTGCCGGGTTCGTTGTCGGTGGCGTAGACGATCACTTTTCCATTGTGTTCGATGCGGTAGCCCATGCAGCCCTGCGGGTGGTTCAGCCATTTGCTGGTGACGGAAACTCCGTCGTAGCTTTGTTTCTCCTCTCCAATCTCGTGGAAGTAGCGCCGCGCCAGCATGGCGCGCATGTCCACCGGAAAATACGGGTTGAGCATCTGATCTTCGAGAGCCTGGCGCACGTTGGTCTCGGTGGATTTGAAGGAGTGAAAATCAAAATGATTCTGCTGGCCATAGAGCGGGCTGAAGAAGGGGATCCCCTGGATGTGGTCCCAGTGATAGTGGCTGATGAAGATGCGCGCTTTGATGGGCAGCTTGCCAAATTCTTTGCGCAAGCTGTGGCCGAGCAGGCGCAGGCCGGTGCCGCAGTCGAACACGAAGATGCCATCGCGTGTGCGCAACTCCACGCAGGACGTGTTTCCACCATAGCGCAGGTTTCCTCGCTGCGGAGTCGGCGTGGATCCTCTTACACCCCAGAAGCGCAGGTACATAGCAGACATTCCTTCGGAAGGCGCCCCCGGCACCTATGTGCCGGTGCTCAAAATCATGACACAAAACGCAGGCCCTTGCCAGAGCCGGGCTTTCCCTTGTGCAACCTTTTCCCGGCTTTGGCATCTATTGCAATAAGACCACTTCAAAGACACACCCCGGGAAGCAGCCGAGGCTCTGCCGGAGCTGCTTCTTTTCTTTTTGCAGGATGTTGACAATCAAAGACTTGTTGTCCGGCTCCGCTCCGGGCAACCCTTTTCCTCGCTGCGCATCGAATTCATTAAGTCCACTTAGAAACACCCCGGGAAGCAGCGGAGGCTACGCCGAGGCTGCTTCCTTTCCTTTTTGGGAAAACCCAAATTCAATCATTGCCGGAAAACGACCTTCAGTCCCCTTCTCCAGTCTTCGTTCAGCCCTACGCGCACACATTCCACGTCCGGCAGGATGTAGCGCAGCAGAGTGTCAGTTGCCGGATGAAACCGGAAGCCCGGCGCTACGAGATACAACAGCGGAGGTTTCGGCTGGAGTTCGACGCCGCTGAAGTAACCGTAGCGCGAGAAGTCGCCCTGCTGCAGGTGCCACCGCACTCGCAGCCAGTAGTCCATGCCCTGCATCGCCAGATGAATGTCTTCCGAGGCCTTCAGCTCAATCACTGCCAGGCGCCCATCGCGCGTCACGCCGAGCAGGTCCATCACGCCGCGCCCTGCGCCGGCCGAATCCGGCCCCGAGCCGGAAAGCGCCGGCACTTGCGGATAGACGTGCTGCGGATTGAGCCGCGCATCAATCGTCGTGATGTCCGCCAGCGCCAGCGATTCCAGCCAGCGCTCCGCCGCCGCGCGGTAGAGCGGGTGGTTCTTGTCGGCAGCGAGCGGATGGCGGAATGTGTTCAGCTCCTTGATCAGCGATCCTAGCGTCACGCGGCGTTTTGTCTGCGCGGCGCGCCGCTCATCACTGAGCCCCAGGTGTAACTGCCCGCCTCGCCAGCGCGCAAACTCCAGCCCGCGGAACCGCAGGGCCTCCTCGCGCGTCCCCGGCGCTACGATCGCGTCAATCGCCCCCGGCGCAAGCGCCTTCGCGCGCTCTACCACCTCGCGAGCCGCCGCCCGCGTTTCTTCTACTTCACGGCGCGGCGTCAACCACGTCATCAGGTTCCCGGCATCGCGCGGGTCCACGCGCCACAGCCGCCACGCCGTTTCGTGCAGCTCGTACAACTCCACGTTGGCCGCCGCGACGATGGCCTGCAGCCGGTGCGCCGCCACCCGCGCGCTCCCTTCCGGAAGAACCAGCCGCAGCCCTTCCACCACGCGCCGCTGCGCATGCCCTCGCGTCCAATCCAGCCACAACAAGCCGAACGTGAGCGCGGCATCAATGGTCGAGGCATTCTCCGCGCTTGAAACGCCCAGCACCGCCCACGCGCGCTGCCCGCGCCGAGTGACCCCGCGCGTGTACGATCCGGAAAACGAGTGCTCCAGGTCCGGCGCCGACGTCAGAGACTCGACGCGCTCATCCGGAAACTGCTCCGCTAACAGCCGCCGGAAGCGGGCGCGAAACTTTTCCCGCGATGTGCGTCCGGCTGGCCGTCCCGCGGCGCTCGAGAATTCCAGCCGCCCCGGCTTGCTCTTTCCGAAGCGCTGCACTTCCAGCACGAGCCTCCCGGCCGCTTCTTCCGCCACACGCAGAACGCGCCGCACCAGGTTGCGCTCTTCCGACCACAGGTGCACAAACGTCGCATTGCCCTGCTGGCGCACCTCGCACTGAAACTGCGCCAGTTCCGCCAGCCGCTCGCCGTCTTCGCACACTTCCACGTCGCCCGCGGATTGCATTGCACCCAGGGCACGGCTCAATTCGGCAGACGTCTCCGCGAAGTCACTCACCGGCCGCGATTATAGAACTGTTAATCTACTTTTGTAGCAAAACCCTTTGCGGAGAAAAGAGCGAGAAGCGCTGTGGGGTTTCGAGCGAAGGGAGCTGCCCGGCTATTCCAGCACCAGGCCGCTCACGCGGATGGAGGGGTACTGCCGGTTCCAATCCTGGGGCACGTGCTCAAAGATAAGCTGGAACTCCCGGCGCTGGCCCGCGGGAAGCGGATCGCCCGCTTTAGTTGCGGTACCGAGCGGCCGCAGGATTTCGCGCAGGACAACCTGGTTGAGCTGGTCGCGGAATTCCGTGATGAACTCGATGTCGCGGATCACCCGCGTGCCGTCATTCGCCAGCACGCCGTTCACGTACGTGAACTCATGCTGCAAGAGGTTTGTCGCGCGGCTCATCCGCAGATCGCTGATGTGAATTCGCTCGGCGTATTTGTTTTCCGCTTCTCCCAGCGTCAGGTGCTTTTGCGCAGAGCCGGCGGCGCCCTGCGGTCCCGGCTTCGTCAGCCAGTAAAGCGCCAGAACCAGCATGCCAACGACGGCCATTCCGGCCAGCAGGGCCACAGGAAAGCGCCTTTGTTTTTCTTCAGTCATGGAATGATTCCGGCGCGGCAGTTGAACCGGGAGGCAGGCGTGTCTGACGCTGGATTCTTCAACTCTGAAACTCTGCAACCCTGCTTTATCGTCCGTACGAAAGCCGCATCACCAGCGGTTCCGGCAGCCCGGCCTCGGTCATGCGCAACTGCACCGCCTCAATGTCATATGGTACGCGCCAGAATTCCACCACGCCGTGCTCCAGGTCCGCCACGGCAAACGCCGCCCGCGGATCGCCGTCCCGCGGCTGTCCGATGGATCCCGGGTTCAGCAGATACCGCGTCTTCGGATGGATCTGCAGCGCCGCAAGGCTGTTCCCCGCCGCCGGCCGGAGCGAGATGACCTCCAGCGTGTTGTCCACAAACGAGAACCCGCCCTGAAAATGCGTGTGCCCGAAAAAACTCACCGCCGTAGGCGCGCCCAGCAACCCGTCCAGCGCCTGCGCCGGAGAAAACACGTACTCGTCCTCGTCCTGCCAAGCGCCGTGCATCAGCGAGATGCCATCCACTTCCATCGGGCCCTGTGGCAGGTTCTGAAGATACGTCAGGTTCTCCGGGCGCAACTGCTCGCGCGTCCACAGCGCTGCGCGCTTGGCTGCCGGGTTGAAGTCCTCGGCGCTGTCCAGCCCGCAGCTTGCTTTGTCATGATTGCCGCGGATGCACGCCACCACCAGCTTGCGCACCTTGTCGATGACTTCGTTCGGGTCCGGCCCGTATCCCACGATGTCGCCCAGGCACACCGCGCGGTCCCAGCGTCCTTCGATGGCGGCCAGCGCCACTTCCAGAGCCGTCAAGTTGGCATGAATGTCGCTTAGAATCAGGTAGCGCATCCGTCGCTTTCTGTACCGACTGCGCAGGACTCCACAGCGGCAGGGCCGCGATTATA